>JAHFTI010000366.1 GCA_023265535.1 Opitutaceae bacterium | reverse complement strand
GGACGGCGCGGTGGTGATGGTGGAAAACAGCATGCGTCGCATGGCGGCGCGGCAGCACAAGCTGGGCCGTCCGCTCACGCCGCTTGATCGCAAGGAGGTGCTTCACAGTGCGCCGCTCGAGGTGGCGCGCCCCGTGGCCTTTGGCGTGGGCATCATCATGATCGTGTTCCTGCCGATCCTGACCCTCGAGGGGATCGAGGGGAAGATGTTCAAGCCGATGGCGCTGACCCTGATCTTTGCGCTGCTGGGCTCGCTGGTGCTGGCGCTCACGCTCACGCCCGTGCTCTCGTCGCTCTTCATGCCGAAACAGGTGCAGGAGCGGGAGCCGTGGCTGGTGCGGCTCGCGCACCGTCTCTATGAGCCCTGCCTGGGCTTCGCGCTGCGTTTCCGCAGGCTGACGCTCGCCGGGGCGCTGGCCCTCTTCGTCGGCGCGGCGCTGCTGGCCTCGCGCATGGGCGGGGAGTTCCTGCCCAAGCTCGGCGAGGGCGCGATCGTGGGCACGACCGTGCGCCTGGCGGGCATCTCGGTCGAGGAGGCCCTGGCCCAGAACAACCGCATCGAGCAGGTGCTGCTGGCGGAGTTTCCGGATGAGATCGAGCACATCTGGACACGCCTTGGCACGGCGGAGACGGCCACAGACCCGATGGGTGTGGAGCTGGCCGACTTCTTCCTCGCGCTCAAGCCGCGCGAGCAATGGAAAAAGGCGGGCACCCAGTCGGAGCTCACCGAACGCATGCGCGAGATCCTGAACCAGGTCCCCGGCCTCAAGCCCGCCTTCAGCCAGCCCATTGAGATGCGCCTGAACGAGCTCGTCGCGGGCATCCGCGGCGACATCGGCGTGAAGGTGTACGGCGACGACCTGGAGGAGCTGCGGCGCCTGGGGGGCGAGGTGCAGGAAGTGCTCGCCGCCATCCCGGGCGCGAGCGAGGCCAGCGTGGAGCAGCTCACGGGGCAGACCTTCCTCCAGGTGAAGGTGAATTCCGAGGCGATCGCACGCCAGGGCGTCTCGACGCGCAGCGTGCTGGAGGTGGTCGAGGCGGTGGGTTCGCGGCGCGTGGGGGACGTGCGCGAAGGGCAGCGCCGTTTCCCGCTGGTGGTGCGCCTGCCCGACAGGCAACGCACGGACCCGGAGGCGCTGGCTGCCACGCTGATCCCGACCGGGGACGGCAGGGTGCTGCCCCTCAACCAGGTGGCCACCGTGAGCGAGATCGAGGGCCCCTCGACCATCAACCGCGAGTGGGGCAAGCGCCGCATCACGGTGCAATGCAACGTGCGCGGACGCGACGTGGGAAGCTTCGTCGAGGAGGCAAGGCGGCGCATCGCGGACGGCGTGAAGCTGCCGGACGGCTACACGATCGAATGGGGCGGCCAGTTCGAGAACATGGAGCGCGCCAACCGCAAGCTGCTCTTCGTGGTGCCTACGGCGCTGGCCCTCATCTTCCTGCTGCTCTTCTTCAGCCTGAAGTCGGTGCGCGAGGTGCTGATCGTGGCCTCGGGCATCCCGCTGGGCCTGGTGGGCGGTGTAGCGGCTCTTTGGATACGCGACCTGCCCTTCACGCTGAGCTCGGCCATCGGCTTCATCGCGCTCAGCGGCGTGGCCATCCTCAACGGGCTCGTGCTGGTCAGCTTCATCCGCCAGCGCAGGGACGAGGGAGTGCCCCTCGATGCGGCGGTGCGCGAGGGCTGCCTGGTGCGCCTGAGGCCCGTGCTCATGACGGCGCTGGTGGCGGCGGTGGGCTTCATCCCCATGGCCGTGAACGTGGGCGTGGGCGGCGAGGTGCAGCGTCCCCTGGCCACCGTGGTCATCGGCGGCATCTTCACCAACACCCTCCTCACCCTGCTCGTGCTGCCCGCGCTGTACACGCTGTTCCGCGGGCGCGCCGAGGAGGAGACGGGCAGGCAAGGCTGAGCGGGCGCGAGGACCGGGGCCTGCCCCACCCCGCCCTGGGTGCGCCAGGCCCTGGGCCCATCGCGCCGGGGCGCACCTATTTGCGCGCCGAGAGCAGGCTGTCGGCGGCGAGCACCAGGAAGACATAGTCGCTGGTGGGGGCGCCGAGGCAGTACTCGGTCTGCTGCCAGAGGAAGGGCCATTCCAGCAGCTCGGGGAAGTCGGGCCGGATCAGCGCCGTGCCCGACACCGAGCCACCGGGGATGTGGGAGGCATCCCCGCGGTTCACACCATAGGCCTGCAGCACGGACTTGCTGCCGACCCCGGAGACAAAGGAGGCGTTGTTGGAACCGGGGTGCGCGCCGAGGATGAACTGCAGGGCGCGGTGCAACGGCTCTGCGGGGAAGAGATCGGGATAGGCGCTGTGAAGGAAGTACTGCTCGCGACCGAAGGCCTGGATGCCCCAGCCGGCGCCCCAGATGTCGGGCTCATAGGGCACTCCGTAGGGTGTCCTGCGGCCGAGCTCCGCCAGGCGGGCGGCATGGGCCTGCATGAGCGTGCGCACGCGCTCCCTGTAGTGGGAATCGGATACAAGCGAGGCCGAGCGGGCCAGTGCCCCGAAATTGGGAGGGGGGCCCTTGCGGGTGCCGGGCGCGGCGGTGAGCGTCTCGACGTTCTCCACCAGGAATCGGACATAGCGCGGGTCCTGGGTGGCCTGCAGCAGCTCGACTGCGGCCTCGAGACGCAGGCCCGGGGCGACGGCCCCGGCGCTCTCCCAGAGCTCCCTGGCGATGCGCAGGCAATCGGCGGCCAGCGCAGGGTTGAAGTCGCGCAGCACGCGCGCCGAGGAGGCCAGCCCCGAGGCCACCTGCAGTTCGCGGCGCGGGTTTTCCTCGGTGAAGACCCAGCGGTCGTCAGGCGAGCCTGGCTGCCCCACGGGCGGCACGGCGAGGCCGGCGGCGGGCTGTGAAAAGGGCAGGTTGTCCGTCATCGTGGCGGCGTCGCCGAGGTGCGTGTACTGGCGCTTGGTGGGCTCGATCACGCCGCGGTACAGGCGGCCGAGGGCCTTGTGGCCGGCGACGATCGAAAGCGCGCCATGCTCGATCTGCTGCAGGATGTCGGGCTTGCCGTCGGGCTGCTGCAGCTCGACCACGCGCGTGGACTGGTCGATGGAGGTGTTGTCGAGGGCGGCCCCGAAGAGCTCGCGTGCCAGGGCGAGGCCGTGGAGGGTCTCCGCCTGAGATTCCACGCGCAGGTCGTAGTCGCCGGCGTCGTGCCAGCCACCACGGTCCAGGCCGGGCACGTGCTCTCCCGGCTTGAAGGGAGAAAGCGTGGAGGGGCCCTGCAGGTAGCCGTCGAAATGGTTGTGGTTCACCGGCGCCATGCGCGCGTCGTCGAGGTTGCAGGCCCCGTGCCACACGCGGTAGCGGTCGTTGATGCGCATGTGGCACATCTGCACGGGCAGGAAATACTCGAGCGTGGGCTGCCAGACGCCCTGCCTGTAGAGCGTGTCACCGATGACGAAGGGGGAGGAGCGCTGCGCCCCGTAACGCAGCACGTACACACCCGGCTCGCGCACCTGGGTGAAGTCGAATTGCAGGTAATGGTAGCGCAGGAAGTCGCCCCACTCGGTCGCCTTGGCGGAGAGCACCGGCACCAGCGCGCCGTCGGGGCCGCTGCGCAGCAGTTCCACGGGGTGGCGGGTGCTGTCGGAACGGTCGAGCTCAAGCACCGCGACCTTCGGCTCGGCCGGATGATAGCCAACCTGTGATACCTGGATGACGGGCTCCGAGAGCCAGCCCGGCTGGGCCTGCGGCGTGACCAGCCACTCGACGGCGCCGCGGGTGGCGCCGGCGGGCACGAGCGAGCGCACCACATACCAGCCGTTGCTGTGCCGGGCGCGCCCGTCGAGGAGCTGGATTTCCCCGCCCGTGCGCACCTCGATGGCCAGGGCCTGGCGGGGATCGCCGGGGGCAACCAGCAGGCGCGGGCCGCGGGCGAGCGGGGCGGGCTCGACCCCGTCGGGGCCGGGGGCGCGCGGGCCGGAGTCCTGGCGCGGGAAGAGTCGGTTGTATCCGCCCAGCGAATACGCCTTGCCGAAGAGGATGCCGGGGAAGAGCTCGATGTTCAGGCCCACGCGGCCGACCCACGCGGCAGGCAGGGGCTCGTCGAGGTCCACCACCAGCCGGAAGGCCGCGCCCTCGGGGATGATGCGCAGGGTGTAGGAGAGCCGCAGGTCGGGGTACTCGATGGGGTTGAAGCCGCGGCGGTCCTTGGTCGTATCCGGATACTTCATACGCACGCGCACTTCGCCCGTGGCCCGGTCCACCTCGCGCTCCCCCACGGACGGGACCGGTTGCCACTGGCCGGGAACGCTCTCCAGGCGCAGGTCGCCGTTGGTCGCGACGCGCAGCCCGTTCTGGATGATGCCCACGCCCCCCTGGTGGCTCTCGGGGTAATAGTCGTGCGCCAGCATCACGTTGAGGCCGGGCATCTCGAGGTACTCGAGCGCGTTGAGGCGCAGGGCGGGCCCTTGGGCAGGCTTGGGAGCCGCCTGTTTGCCCGGGGCCTGGGCGCCCGGGGAGGCCTGTTGGCCGGTGGAAGCCAGCGCCGCGCGGCCCTGCACAGGCGCCTGGTCCTGGCCGGCAGCAGCCGCGCCGTCAGCCGCCCGGGAGCCCAGGGGGGCCGCCGACAGGAGGAGCGCAAGGGCGCTGGAGGACAGGAGGCTTCGGGCGGGGGCAAGGGTCGGGGACATGATGAAGGTGGGGGCGGCCCGGGGTTCTGGAAGGGTGGCAGGATGCCGCCCCGCACACCAGGACCCGAGGCAAATCGTGTGGGAACGACCCAAGAGGGAGCACGCTGAAGCCCGACACTTCAATTGCAGGGCGTTTAGCTCGTTAGGGTGGCTCGGGGCGCCGTTTTGCTCCCTTTTGAGCATCAATAGGCTGCGTTGTAAGAAGCCTTTGTTATAGCTTTTTCTTGCTCGCATGCCCCCGGCACGCTTTACCCGGGATCGATGAAATACATCTTCGTCACGGGGGGAGT
>JAHFTI010000365.1 GCA_023265535.1 Opitutaceae bacterium | reverse complement strand
CGGTGAACGGGAAATAGATGAAAAGCGGACGGCCGATGACATCGGCTGCCGGCACGAAGCCCCACTCGCGGCTGTCGCGGCTGTTGCCCGAGTTGTCACCCAGGGCAAAGAACTTGCCGGGGGGCACGGTCAGGACCTCGCCCTTCTTCAGGAAGGGCCAGAGACCTCCGCGCTTCTCCAGGGACGTGGAATCAAAATACCCCGCATACTTGCCGGAGCGGGTGCCGTTCAGGTCGAACGCCTTCGCTCCCGTGATCGGAGCACCATTGCGGTAGATCATCGGCTCCCGGATCTCGATCTTGTCACCCGGCGTTCCCACGAGGCGCTTGATGTAGTAGCTGTCCATGCCGATGCCCGCGATGTTGCCCGTGCGGAAAACAAAGCCGTCGCCCGGCTTGGGCTGCACAAAATGATAGCTGATGCGGTCCACGAACAGCTGGTCGCCCGTGAGGATGTCGAAACGAATGATCGACTGGCCCGCGGTGTACTGTTTGCCGGTCGGCATCACGAGCACACGGGCGAGATCGTTGCTCCCCTGGCGCAGCAGCGCCGTGGACTGGGTGAGGCGCTTGTTGGCGGAGGCCTGCACGAGGGCCTGCCTGTAGCCGTCGACGCCACCGAAAAGCGTGTTCTGCATCACCTCGTCGAATTCGCTGAATTCCGTGGGCACGCGGATCTTCGCCTCCGTGTTGTCCACCTGGAAGGTGTACTCCTTGTACTCCGTCGGGATCACGAGCCATTTGCGGCCCTTCACAACCGTGTAGGCCATGCGCCCATCGGGAAAGATCTTGAAGGAAAGCTCGCCGGCCTTGGCCGCAGTTGCCTCCTGGCGGAAGGCCCCCAGGGTCACGAATCGCAGGGCCGTCATCGCCAGGTTCGGGTCCTCATTGCGCGCCAGCAGGTTGTCCGCCGTCATTCCATAGTAGCTCGGCCACATGGAATTCGTCGGAATTTTGAAGGGCTGGGCGATGAAAGCCCTGAAACCCAGCACCACGATCGCCGCCACGAGGAAGAACTCCACGTTGTCGATCATCGTGGTCTTCGGGTAGATCTTGCCACCCAGGCGCTGCAACACCGGCTCAAGCGCCTCGATGCCCAGCTTGAGCTCGGCGGCGTCGGCCTTGGCGCTGACCTTCTGGCGCAGGTCCTCCGTGCGGGCGCAGAGCTCCTTGCGGTCAGCCTCGCTCAGCACGTCGCGCCGGTAGCTCCAGACCTTCTCTGCCATCTCGATCCAATTGCGGGCGGTCACCCGCATTTTCTTGTTCTGGGAGGCGAAGATTCCGAACACGTGGAGGACGGTTTGAGGGTGGTGGCGTGAGGTGGGAGCTCCCTGCGACAGCCAAACGGCTTAATCGTTCTTGAGGACCTTGATGAAAGCGTCCGGGGGAATCGATACCTTTCCGATCAGCTTCATCTTCTTCTTACCTTCCTTCTGCTTGTCGAGGAGCTTGCGTTTGCGGCTGATGTCGCCGCCGTAACACTTCGCCGTCACGTCCTTTCGCATCTCGCGCACATTGTCGCGGGCGATGATCTTGCCGCCGATGGCGGCCTGGACTGCGATCTTGAACATCTGCGGGGGGATGATGTCGGCGAGCTTCTCGCACAGCTGACGTCCCTGGCCCTCCGCCTTGGTGCGGTGCACGATGCTGGAGAAGGCGTCCACGGGGTCGCCATTCACCATGATGTCCATCTTCACCAGGTCCGAGGGGCGGTACTCACCGAGCTCATAGTCCATCGAGCCGTAGCCGCGGGTGATGCTCTTGAGGCGATCGTTGAAATCGACGAGGATCTCGTTGAGCGGAAGCGTGCAGGTCAGCATCACGCGGGTCGCATCGAGGGTGTCCGTGTGGTCGCAGGTGCCGCGCTTCTCCATCACCAGGCTGAGCATGTCGCCCAGGAATTCGTTGGGGATGTGGATCGAGGCCTTGATGGTCGGCTCGCTGATCATCTCGATCGACGAGGGATCGGGAAGGTTGACGGGATTATCGACGTCAAACTCGGTGCCGCCGTGGACCTTCACCTTGTACACCACGCTCGGGTAGGTGGAAATGATCTCGACGTCGTATTCGCGACGGATGCGCTCCTGCATGACTTCCATGTGGAGCAGTCCGAGGAAGCCGCAGCGGAAGCCGAAGCCCAGGGCGACGGAGCTCTCCTGCTGGTACACGAAGGCGGAGTCATTGAGGCGCAGGCGCGCGATGGCGTACTTGAGCTTCTCGTAGTCCTGGGTCTCGAGCGGATACAGGCCGCAGTACACCATGGGATGCACTTCCTTGTAGCCCTCGAGCATGTCCTTGGCGGGTTTCTGGGAAAGCGTGATGGTGTCGCCGATCTTCACGTCCTCGGTGGACTTGATGTTGCTGACGAGGTAACCCACGTCACCCGCCTCCAGCATCGGGCACGGCTCCATCTTCGGGGTGAAAATGCCGACTTCCTTGACCTCGGACTTGATGCCATTGCCCATGAGCAGCATGCCGTCGCCGGCCTTGATGGCACCGGAGAAGACACGCGCGTGGATGATGACGCCGCGGTAGGAATCGTAGAAGGAATCGAACACCAGGATGCGTGTCTGCGGGTATTGCCAGTCACGCGGCGGCGGCACGCGGGCAATGACGGCCTCCAGGATGTCCTCGATGCCGATGCCGGACTTGCCGGAGGCCAGGATCGCCTCCTCGCCGGGGATGGTGAGGATGTCCTCGAGCTGCTTGGTGCACAGTTCGAGATTGGCGCTGGGCAGGTCGATCTTGTTGATGACCGGGATGACCTTGAGCTTCTGCCCGAAGGCGAGGTGGGCGTTGGCCACCGTCTGGGCTTCCACGCCCTGTGCCGCATCGATCAGGAGCAAAGCACCCTCGCAGGCCGCGAGGGAACGCGAGACCTCGTAGGAGAAGTCCACGTGTCCGGGGGTGTCCATCAGGTTCAGCTTGTACACCTTTCCGTCCTTGGCCGGATAGGTCATCGAGACGGGGTGCATCTTGATCGTGATGCCGCGCTCCTTCTCGAGGTCCATGGAGTCCAGATGCTGTTCCGTGAGGACACGCTGCGACACGGTGTTCGTGAACTCGAGCAGACGGTCGGACAAGGTGGTCTTGCCGTGGTCAACGTGAGCGATGATGCAGAAATTGCGTGTAAGGGAGACGTCCATCTAGGTCGGTGCGGATTGCTGTGTAACTGATGAAAAACAAAGGACGCCGAAGGCAGGAAAGAGGGCTTTTTGCCGCTCTCGCGCCTGAGGCGTCCGTCGGAAAGGAGGCGGGAATCAGGCGGGAAGATCGGCGAATTCGGCGAAGCTGCGCGTGACGAGAGTCTTGTCGATACGCTTGGCCAGGCCGGCCAAGATGCCGCCCGGTCCGAGCTCCCAGTATTCGGTGGCGCCCGCAGCGGCGGCGCTGCGCATGCAGTCCTCCCAGAGGACCGAGGAAACCACCTGCTTGACGAGGGCCTCGCGCAGGGCGGCGGGCTCGCTGATGGCCTGACCGGTCGTGTTCGTGAAGACCGTGGCCTGCGGGGCCTTGAATTCGACACCCTGGAGGAACTTGGCAAACTCCACGCGGGCCGGCTCCATGAGGCGGCTGTGGTAGGCGCCCGCCACATTGAGGGGCATCACCTTGCGCCAGCCCTTGGCTTTCGCGCCTTCGACGGCAGCGTCCACCTTGGCCTTTTCGCCGGAAATGATGATCTGGCCGGGGGCATTGAAGTTGGCCGCCTCGACGTCGAACTCCTGGCAGAGGGCGCTGACCTCGCCGCGCTCCTGGCCGACGATCGCGGCCATGCCACCCACGCTGGCCTCACAGGCCATCTGCATCAGGCGACCGCGTTCCGCGACCACGCGCAGGCCGGTGGCGAAATCGAAAATGCCGGCGGCCGTGTAGGCCGTGATCTCACCCAGGCTCAGGCCCAGGGCGTACTTAACCTCGGGCAGCTGGCCCTTTTCCTTCAGGGCGGCATGCAGGGCCAGGCCATGCACAAACAGCGCAGGCTGGCAGACTTTCGTCTGGGTCAACTCCGTGTCCGGACCCTCGAAACAGATCTTCGTGAGGGACCAACCGAGCACGCGGTCAGCCTCTTCAAACACTGCACGGGCGGCAGGGGATTGATCGTACAGGGACTTGCCCATGCCCACTTTTTGGGCGCCTTGACCTGAGAAGATGAGAGCGAGAGCCATAGGTTAAACCGCCGAGCAATAGGCGCGGCCCGCCAAAAACCAAGCCCTAAAATGCGCAGGGGCGATTACCGCAATTAAATTGCAGTAATCGCCCCCTGGTGCAAAGGCGCCTCAGGTCTTGATGAAGATACCCTTGAGGTTCATCTCCAGCTGCTGCGGATTCGGCGAGTACTTGAGGCCGTCGCTCTTGCTGATGACACCCGCCTTGATGAGGCGATAGAGGTCCTTGTTGAAGGCAAAGCTGTTGGAGTCGATGTTGCTCTCGAGCAGGGACTGGATCTTGTCGAAATGCCCCTCCAGGATCAGGCCCTTGATCGTGGCATCGGCGTAGAGGATCTCGCAGGCGGGCACACGGCCGTTGCCCTCGAGCTTGGGGATGAGCTTCTGGCAGATGAAGCCGCGGATGGAGCCGGCGATCTGGCGTCGCGCCTGGATGACCTGCTCGGGCGGGAAGAACTCGAAGAGGCGCGTCAGGGACTGGGCCACGGTGGCCGCGTGCATGGTGGAGAACACCAGGTGGCCCGTCTCGGCGGCGCTGATGGCCGTCTCGAAGGTCTCGCGGTCGCGCATTTCGCCAATGAGGATGATGTCGGGGTTTTGACGCAGCACCGACTTGATCGCCAAGTCAAAGGTGGGCACATCCAGGCCGATCTCGCGCTGTTGGAACACCGACTTGTCATCCATGAAGGTGTACTCGATCGGGTCCTCGATCGTCACAATGTGCTTGTCCATCGTCTGGTTGATCCAGTTGAGCATGGCGGCCATGGTCGA
>JAHFTI010000021.1 GCA_023265535.1 Opitutaceae bacterium | reverse complement strand
GGGCGTGCGGTCACCGAGGAAGATCGGCACGAACTGGTTCATGCCGGCGTTGGTGAAGAGCAGTCCGGGAGAGTCGGGCAGCAGCGAGGAGGAGGGGACGATCGTGTGCTGCTGCTTGTGGAAGAAGTCCAGGAAGGATTGGCGGATCTCGGCGGAGGTCATTGAGGAAGTGGGAATCGAGGAGCGAGAAGTGGGAAGGAGGCGTGCGTCCCCTTCAGGGGATCACAGGTTGGCGATGATGGCGTCGGTCATGGCCACGGTGCCCACGGAGGGCTTGCCGAAGGCGATGTCGCCGGTGCGGGTGCCGGAGGTGACGGCCTTGCGGACGGCGTTCTCGATGCGGGCGGCGGTCTTTTCGAGGCCGAAGCTGTAGCGCAGCATGAGGGCGACGGAGAGGATCTGGGCGCAGGGGTTGGCGATGCCCTTGCCTGCGATGTCGGGGGCGGTGCCGCCGGCCGGCTCGAAGAGGCCGAAGGAGAGGCCGAGGCTGTTCTTGCCCGTGCCGAGGGAGGCGGAGGAGAGCATGCCGAGGGAGCCGCAGACGCAGGCCATCTCGTCGCTGAGGATGTCGCCGAACATGTTTTCGGTGACGAAGACGTCGAACTGGTTGGGGGAGCGGACCAGCTGCATGGCGGCGTTGTCGACGTACATGTGGCTGAGCTCGATCTCGGGGGCGTTCTTGGCGACGTACTCGGTGACGGTCTTGCGCCAGAGCACGGAGGTCTCGAGCACGTTGGCCTTGTCGATGGAGCAGAGCTTCTTCTTGCGGGCGCGGGCCGCGTCGATGGCGGTCTTGGTGATGCGCTCGATCTCGCTCTTGCGGTAGACCATGGTGTCGACGGACTGGATGTCGCCGTCGGGCAGGGTGGTGGTGGCCTTGGGGAGGCCGAAGTAGAGGCCGCCGGTGAGTTCGCGGATGCAGACGATGTCGATGCCCTGGGGGATGCGCTCGGTCTTGATGGGCGAGGCGTCGGAGAGCTCGGGATAGAGCAGGCCGGGGCGGATGTTGGCGAAGAGGGTGAAGTGCTTGCGCAGGGGCAACAGGGCGGCGCGCTCGGGCTGGTCCTTGGGCGGGAGTTTCTCCCACTTCGGGCCGCCGACCGAGCCGAAGAGGATGGCGTCCGACTCCTCGCAGAGCTTCACCGTGGAGTCCGGGAGGGCCTTGCCGTGGTTGTCGATGCCGGCGCCGCCGACGTCGGCGATCTTGTAGTCGAGGGTAAGCCCCTCCTGCTGGGCAACGTGTGCGAGCACGCGGAGGGCCTCGGTCATGACCTCGGGCCCAATGTAATCTCCGGGAAGGACGGCGAACTTCAGGGTCGGCATATAAAAGCCGGAAGGCTTACATGGAGACCGGGTGGAGGGGAAGGGTTTTTTTCAGGCGAAACGCCGAGGGGAACTTCTCGGTTGCGCGACGGCGCAAAACGGCTCTCCTCGGGGCGTGAACCTGCATATCCTTTCCAGCGGCCCCATCGGCACGATCGGCTACCTCCTGACGGCTCCCGAGCGGGGGGCGGCGATCCTGATCGACGCCCCGGGAGACATCCTGGATCCCGTGTTGCCGATCCTGGCGCGCGAGAAGTGCAAGCTCGTGGAGCTCTGGATCACACACGGGCACTGGGACCACACGCAGGACGCGGCCAAGGTCATCCGCGCGACGGGCGCCAAGGTGCGCGCGCATGCCGATGACAAGGTCCTGATCGAGACGCCGGAGCTGATGAGCGCCTTTCTCATGCCGGGAATCCAACTGGAGGGTATCAAGGTCGACTCCTGGCTGGCGCAGGGCGACCGCTTCGAGGCGCTGGGCCAGCAGGTGGAGGTGCGCCATGTGCCCGGACATTGCCCTGGCAACATCTTGTTTTACTTTCCGGCGCTCGCGGCGGCCTTCGTGGGCGATGCGCTCTTCAATGGCAGCATCGGCCGGACGGACCTGCCCATGGGCGACTTCGACACGCTCGAGCGCTCGATCCGCAGCCAGATCTACACGCTGCCCGACGAGACGGTCGTGTATCCAGGACATGGAGACAGGACGACGGTCGGCGACGAGAAGCAGAGCAACCCCTACGTCTCGGGCTGATCGGTCTCGAGGCCGCGGGCCTTGATGCGCTTGCGCCAGTCGGTGGGCGAGGTGCCGTAGGCGCTCTTGAAGGCGCTGGAGAAATGGAAGGCGGAGCTGAAGCCGAGGCTTTCGGAGACCTCGCGCAGCTTGGCGTCGCTGCCGGCGAGCATGCGCCTGCCCATCTCGAGGCGCATGTGGATGATGTATTGCCACGGCGAATACCCGGTCGAGGAGCGGAAGAGGCGCCTGAAGTGGGAGTAGGCGATGCCCGCGCGCTGGGCGAGCTCCTGCAGGTCGATGGGCTCGGAGATGTGCTCGGCGATGTAGCGTTCGGCGTGCGTCACAGCCTGCAGCGCCTGGGCGGGTTCTCCGCTGCTGCGCTCGAGCTCCGACCAGAGGGCGAGTGCGCGCAGGGCGAGCGAGGAGAGCTGGGGGTCGAAGCCCGGGTGCACCTGGGTGCGCACGCGCCGGTGGATCGACTCCAGCGCCTCGTTGAGGCCGCTGGCGATGGCTCCGCTGCGTACGGGGTGCGAGGCGTCGAGGATGCCGTCGCGCACGAGCTGGTCGACGGTGGCGCCCCTGAGCTCACACCAGCTTTCGTCCCAGCCTGAATCGGGTTCGGGGCGGTAGCGGTGCCACACGCCCGGCAGGAGGATGAAGGCGGTGTCGGCGGCTATCTGAATGCGCCCTGTGGCGCGGCTCTCGAACCAGCCTCCGCCCCTGCTGATCACGAGCAGCTGCATCGACTCGAGGACACGCCCGTGCTCCCAGGTGAAACTGTGGTCGTTGGGATGTTGGCTGGGAGGGTAGGGCTGCCCGGGTTGGACGCTCGCGTAGCCCGCACCGACGACTCCCAGACCCCACGTGGAGATCTCCGGGGCCACCGGGAAATAGCGGAAATAGGGCTCGATCATGATCAGATTCAATATGCCCGTGATCCCGGGCTCTTTGCAAGCCTTTCATTCGAAGCGCGTAGCGCTGGGGTAAAGGCCCCGGGAGGCCGGTATTCGGCGGAGGGAAAGCTACCCATGCGACGACGAAACACCCAGCCCCGCGACGGTGCGTACACCCCAGGCGCTAGGGTGTATCACCCGGGGCCTCCTGAGGTGCGGGAGGCAGGGGGCTAGGGAGTCGAGACGGGGCAATACAGGGAGCTCGCCCGATACCCGGAAATCGTTCGAAGGCGTAGGCTTATGACATGAAGAACGCCCTCCGCTCCATCGCCCTCCTGGCCGTGATCCTCAGCTCCCTGACCTTGGTTGCCAACGCCTCGGTTCGCATGGTGGCCCCGGTGATCCCCGTGAGCATGGATGAGGCGCTGGCCGACGCGCAGGTCCTGACGAGCATCCACTCCGACGCGAGCGTCCTCCAGGTTTCCGGTTCCTCGATGCACCCCTTCTTTGGCAATGGCTCCCTCCTGGTCATCAAGCCGATCGACATTTCCAAGCTCCGCGCCGGCATGGTGGTGGTTTACACCAACCGCCTCGGTGAGACCGTCGCCCACCGCCTTGTCTCCCAGCAGATCAACGGCTGGGTCGTTCAGGGCTACAACAACAGCCAGCCGGACAGCACCTTGGTCGACGCCTCCAACCTTCGCGGCGTGGTCTATGCCACGATCCACACCTCCGGCGAGGCCCAGGGCCTGGCCTCCCTCGCCTCGAAGCTCCCCGTCGCCCTCGCCGCCCCGGCCAAGTAAGGGCGTGTAACAGATTTTCCACTACGAGGCGGGTTCCCAGGGCGGGACCCGCCTTGGGCGTTTTCAGCAACGGCGCCGCGGAGGCGCTTTCTGGCTAGCCGCAGCGCCGAAAAAGGTCAGCATGGAGGGCATGTTCGACCCTGTTGAAAAACTCAAGGAATTCATCCGTCACCCCAGCGTATCGACCGACCCCCGCTTCAAGGACGGCATGCGCGGCGCCCAGGAGTTTGTCTCCGGGCTGCTTTCCTCGATCGGCTTCGCCGTCGAGGTCGTGAAGACCGACCTGCATCCGATCGTGCTGGCGCGCCGCGGGGGCTCCCCCGAGTGGCCCCATGTCATCATCTACGGCCACTACGACGTCCAGCCGGTGGACCCGGTCAACCTGTGGAAGAGCAGCCCGTTTGAGCCCGAGGAGCGCGACGGACGCCTCTACGGGCGCGGCTCGGCCGACAACAAGGGCCCTCTGATGGTTCACATCGCCGCGGTGGCGCGCCTGCTGGAGAAGGATCCCGGGCTGCCCCTGCGCATCACCTTCATGATCGAGGGCGAGGAGGAGATGGGCAGCCCCAGCTTCCCCTCGTTCCTCGACCGCTACAGGGAGGAGCTCAGCAAGGCCGACCTCGTCTACCTTTCCGACACCGGCATCCCGAGCGAGGACCAGATGGTAGTGACCTGCGGCCTGCGCGGGCTGATGCTCTTCGAGCTGGAGGTGACCGCCTCCAAGGGCGACCTGCATTCGGGCCTGCACGGCGGTGTATTGAGAAACCCGATACAGGCTGTCGCCGAGCTCATCGCGAGCCTGCACACCCCCGACGGGCGCGTGAACGTGCCAGGTTTCTATGACGACGTGCTTGAGGTGGAGCCCTGGGAGCGGGCTGAGCTGAAACGCCTGGGCACGAGTGAGGAACAGTACCGGCAGTTCCTGGGTGTTCCCGCCTTCCACACCCCACCCGGATACTCGCCCTTCGAGGCCATCCGCTTCCTTCCCACGCTCGAGTTCAACGGCATCTCGGGCGGTTACCAGGGCGAGGGCACCAAGACCGTCATCCCCAGCAAGGCCTCTGTGAAGGTCAGCTGCCGTCTCGTGCCCAACCAGAAGCCCGAGCGCATCCGCGAACTCGTCTACAAGGCAATCGAGGAGCGCATGCCGAAGGATGTGAGCTTCCGCCTGATCACCCAACACGGGGGCATCCCCTATGTGGTGGTGCCGCCGGACAGGAGCAACACCCCAGCCGACCAGAGCCCGAGGCTGGCGCAGGCCTTCCGCGCCGTCGACTCGGCAGTCACGGAGGTTTTTGGCAAGGCGCCGCTGTACCTGCGCGAGGGTGGCAGCGTGCCGATCATCGCCGACATCAAGCGTGTGCTCGGCCTGGATTCGGTGATGCTCGGGCTTTTCCTGCCCGAGGACAACCTGCATGCCCCCAATGAGAGCTTCAACCTGCGCGTGATGCGCAGGGGCATCGATTCGAGCGAACGCATCCTTGCCCGCCTGGCGCGCGGCAAGTGAGGCTGTCCTGAACTGAAGGGGGGCGGACCGAGGTCCGCCCCTTCCTGCGCCGTCAATAGGACTCCAGCTCCTTGGCGGTGAGGGCGAAGTCCTGCTTGAGCTTGGCAAGCAGGGCGGCCACTCCGCCCAGCCCTTCGTCGCGGGACTTCCTTTCGAGTTCCTCGGCGGTCTCCTTCACGAGCATCGCGCCCATGTTGGAGGCGCTTCCCTTCACACTGTGGGCGGCGCGGACGAACTTGGCCACGTCCCCGTGGGCGAGGGCCTCATCCAGCTCGCTGATGCGGGCGGGAGTGTCCTCCATGAAGATCTGGATGATCTCACGCACGAACTCGCCGCCGTCATCTGGATTGATGGCCTTGAGTGAGTCGATGGCTGCAGGATCGATGACTAAGGGCTGTGACATGATGAGCAGGATGGAGGGGTGGTCAGGATGCCCATTCGAAGGAGGTGTTCTCCTCGATTTCATCGATGGTCGTGAGACCCATGAGCACCTTCTTGAGGCCGTCATAACGCAGGGAGCGGTAGCCCACCTTTGCGGCGGCCCGGGTGATTTCCTGGGCGCTGCGCTTTTCGCTGATCAGGGAGCGGATTTCCTCCGTCACGATGATCAATTCATGGAATGCGATGCGGCCCTTGTAGCCGGTGCCGCGGCAGGCGTTGCAGCCGCGGCCACGGTAGAAGGGGACGTCGGTGAGGCCTTCGTCCTCGAAGTACTTGCGCAGGACATCCCGGCTGGGATAATAGGCTTCCTTGCAGCTTTCGCAGATGCGAGCCGCGAGGCGCTGCGAGAGCACGCCGATGACGGAGGGTGCGACCATGTAGGATTCCACGCCGATTTCCATGAGGCGCACGATGGCCTGGGCGGCGGTGTTGGTGTGCAGGGTGGCGAAGACGATGTGGCCGGTGAGGGCCGCCTCGGTGGCGATCTTTGCCGTCTCGAGGTCTCGGATTTCTCCCACGAGAATGACGTCGGGATCCTGGCGCAGCAGGGCGCGCAGCACTGTCGAGAACTTCAGGTCGATGTGCGCATTGACCTGGGTCTGGGTCACGCCGGCGAGCTGGATTTCCACCGGGTCCTCGATGGTGGAGATGTTCAGGCCCGCGTTGTTGATCTCGTGGAGGGCGGCGTAGAGGGTGGTGGTCTTGCCGGAGCCCGTGGGGCCCGTGACGAAGATGATGCCGTTGGGGTTCTTGATGAGGCGCTTCATCGGCTGGAGCATGTTCTGCGACATCATCATCTTGTCCATCGTCAGCATGGTCTTCTTCCCGGAGAAGGCCAGGATGCGGACCACGGCCTTCTCGCCATACTGGGAGGGGATGCTGGAGAAGCGGAAGTTGGCCGTCTGGGAGCCGATCGACATCGAGAAGCGGCCGTCCTGGGGAAAGCGCGACTCGGCGATGTTGAGATTCGAGATGATCTTGAGGCGGGAGATGAAGGCCCGGTGGAGCTTCTTCGAATAGGTGACCATCTCGCGCAGGTTGCCGTCCACGCGGAAACGCACGCGGGCCTGGGTTTCCTGGGGCTCGATGTGGACGTCGGTGGCGCGCTCACGCAGCGCGTAGTAGATGATCTCGTCCACGAAGGAGATGATGGACTCGGAGTCGGCGAGGGCGGACAGCTTCTCACTCGAGAGTTCCGGGTTGTCGAAAATGGAGGAACGTTCCAGGCCGGCGAGGCTCTCCTCGATGGTCTTCTCGGTGGAGTAATGGATCGCGATGGCATCCTCGATCTCGCGGGGGAGGGCGAAGACGGGGCTGATGGGCACCTGGGCGATCTGGCTGAGGCGGCGCACCAATTCGCTGTCCTCGGGCGTGGACATGGCGACGGTGAGCGTGCCGGCGAGGATGTACAGGCCGATGCTCTTGACCTTGCGGGCGATCTCCACGGGGATGCGCTCGATGGCCTCCTCCGTGATGACCGAGGCGAAGGGGTCGACGTAGGCGACGCCGATGACATCACCCCAGACGCGGCAGGCCTCATCCTTGGAGATGAGCTTCTGGTCGATGACCGCGTTGAGCAGGTCGATGCGATCGGGATGCTGCGAGAGCAGCGAGGCGGCTTCCCTCGAATAGTCGAAATTCGGGAGTGCGCAGAGCTGCTCGACAAAGTGTTTATTCCGATGACTTGGCACGGCGACGTTTTTGAGGTTTGAACATCTTTCCGATTTCCTTCTGGTCGAGCTTCTCCATGGCAAAGCTGCCGGAGAAGCGCTCAGCGCGGAGTTCCGCGAGCATGGCGGGCAGGGAGTACCGCACACCCACGACGTAGTCCTGGAGAGGGAAGTGCGGCTCTTCCGATTCCATCTCGTGTTCGGGATGGCCGGAGGGGAGTTCGTTGGGCGAGCTCATGATGGTTGTTATTCGAAGCAGGCCTCGATGGTTTCGCGCAGGGACTTGAGGATTTCGTCCTTGGGAGTGTCCTTGCGGATGTAGTTGCTCGCCCCGATCTCGGCAGCCTGGCTGATGAGGTTCCGGCTGCTTTGGGAGGTGAGCATGATGATGATGGCGTCGGGATCGACGGCCATGATTCCCTTGAGGGCGCCGATGCCATCCATGATGGGCATGTTGACATCGAGGAGCACAAGGTCGGGGGTCTCACGCTTGTAGACCTCAATCGCATCGCTTCCATTTGCCGCCTCAAGCACGGTGGGGGAACCGAGTTGCGCCAGGAGCAGGCTCATGAACTTGCGGATGTGGGGTTCGTCGTCGACGAGCAGGACTTTTCCGTTGAAGGACATCGTTAGTTGGAGGGGATTGAAATTTTGAACTCACAGCCTCCCGAGGGGATGTTGGTGGCGGTGATGTGGCCGTGGTGGGCCTCCACGATCTTGCGGCAGATGGCCAGTCCGAGGCCTGTGCTTTTCTCTCCTGAGGTGGGGCGGACCGAGAGGCGGCTGAAATCCTTGAAGAGCTTGTCGCGCTCATTTTCCGGGATGCCGGGTCCGTTGTCGATCACGCTCACGCTCCAGCCCTTGTCGAAGCGGGTGAGCGAGACCTTGATCGTGGAGGAGGGAGGGGAGAACTTCAGGGCGTTGCTGAGCAGGTTGTCGATGACCTGCTTGATCTTCGCGCCGTCGAAGTACATGACCACATGGCGGTCCTCTGCGTGAAATTCGATGTGGCTGCCCTTCTTGCCGGCCTCGATGTTGCCCAGGAAGACACATTTCTCGATGAGGTCGCTGAGGTTGCGGTTCTCCCCATGGATCTTGAGCTCGCCCGACTCGATCGTGGCGACATCGAGCAGCTCGTTCACCATGACGAGCATCGACTGGCTCGCATCGTGGATGGTGTTGATGAGGTCGAGCTGGTCCTGCGAGAGCGGGCCACCGACTCCCTCGCGAAGGAACTCGGCGAGTCCTCGGATGGAGGCGAGCGGATTGCGTAGGTCGTGTGCGGCCATGCCCAGGAATTTGTTCTTGGCGGCATTGGCGTTGCTGAGCTGCTCCACGAGGCTCTTCTGCTGTTCCATCAGCAGGCGGATCTGCAGGTGGGTCTTGATGCGGGCCAGGGCTTCCTTGCCGTCGAAGGGCTTGGGCAGGTAGTCCACTCCGCCGGCGCTGAGGCCCTCGACCACATCCTCCGATTCGCTCTTGGCCGTGATGAAGATGATGGGGGCTGCCTTGTCGCCATAGCGTTTCTTGACCTCGCGGCAGGTCTCGAAGCCATTGATGCCGGGCATCACCACATCCAGCAGCAGCAGATCGGGATTGAAGCTGTCGTACACCTCCAGGGCGCGCTCCCCCGAGTTCGCGTCGGCAATGATGTAGCCCTCCGACTTCAGAATGTTGCTCAGGATGCGAACATTCAGCCGGTCGTCGTCGACGACAAGAATGCGGCGACCACGCAAGTCGATGCTGTTGGGGGCGCTAGGCTCCATTAATTTTGTCCCTTGATGCTCGGGATGCAGAGCTTGTTAAACTTCATAAACCTATATTAAGAAGTGGGATGAGTCGAATTAAATAGGATATATCATTAAATCCAGATATGACGATCCAGAGCTTGCATCCTGGCGTGGCTGTCACATAGTTATCGGCACTATGGCGCAATCTTTTGTGTTTTCTTCCGAATCCGTTGGCGAGGGGCATCCTGACAAAGTGGCAGACCTTATCTCCGACAGCGTACTGGACGCCTGCCTCGCGCAGGACAAGGAGAGCCGGGTGGCTTGCGAGACCCTCGTGAAGTCCAACCAGGTGGTGGTGGCGGGCGAGATCACGACGCGCGCGACCCTCAACTACGAACAGATCATTCGCGACGCGATTCGCGACATCGGCTACGTCAACGATGACGATGTCTTCCATGCGGACAAGGTGTTCATACACAACTGCCTTACTCGTCAGTCTCCGGATATCGCCCAGGGCGTCGACGCCCGTGCCGCCGAGGGCAAGGACACCGCCGAGCAGGGTGCCGGCGACCAGGGCCTCATGTTTGGCTATGCCTGCAATGAGACTCCCGAGATGATGCCGACCGCCATCATGTTCGCCCATCGCCTGGGCCGCGAGCTGACCGAGCTGCGCAAGGCCGGCGTGGTGGGTTGGCTGCGTCCCGATGCGAAGTCACAGGTTTCCATCCGCTACGAGAACGACAAGCCCGTCCGCGTGGAGAACGTCGTCATCTCGACCCAGCATGCCGCCCATGCCAAGCACGCCGACATCCGCGACTTCCTGGTCGAGCATGTGGTGCGCAAGGTGATTCCTGCCTCCATGATGGATTCGGACACCCGTTTCTACATCAACCCCACGGGCCGCTTCGTGGTCGGTGGTCCCGAGGGTGACTGCGGCCTGACCGGCCGAAAGATCATCGTCGACACCTATGGTGGCTGGGGTCGCCACGGCGGTGGCGCCTTCTCGGGCAAGGACCCGTCGAAGGTGGACCGCTCGGCCGCCTACATGGGCCGCTGGGTCGCCAAGAACGTGGTGGCCTCCGGCCTCTCCGAGATCTGCGAGCTCCAAGTGGCCTATGCCATCGGTTATCCCGAGCCCGTCTCCGTCTGGGTCGACACCATGGGCACCGGCAAGGTGCCCGATGACGTCATCTCCGAGGCCGTGCGCAAGGTGTTCAGCTTCAAGCCTGCCGCCATCGTCCGCCAGCTCGACCTCCTCAGGCCGATCTATCGCCAGACCACCAATTACGGGCATTTCGGCAAGTCCGACATGCCCTGGGAACAGACCAACATGGTCGACGCCCTCCTGAAGGCCGCCAAGTAAGCGGCCTGCGTATCCCTCCATCCATTACAATCAACGGGGCCCGTCCCCCAACTACATGAGCAACAACAACGACTTTCTGGTGCGGGATCTCTCCCTCGCCGAGTGGGGCCGCAAGGAAATCTCCGTCGCCGAGCATGAGATGCCCGGCCTGATGTCCGTGCGCCGCAAGTTCGGCCCGCAAAAGCCCCTGACGGGCGTGCGCGTGACCGGGTCCCTGCACATGACCATCCAGACCGCGGTCCTCATCGAGACGCTGCGTGAGCTGGGTGCCGATGTGCGCTGGGCCTCCTGCAACATCTTCTCCACGCAGGACCATGCCGCCGCCGCCATCGCGCAGGCCGGCGTTCCAGTCTTCGCCTGGAAGGGCGAGACCCTCGAGGAATACTGGGACTGCACCTGGAAGGCACTCGCCTTCCCCGGTGGCAAGGGGCCCGAGCTGGTGGTCGACGACGGCGGCGACGTGACCCTGCTCCTGCACAAGGGGTACGAGATGGAACAGGGCAGCCGCTGGGTGGACACCGAGTCCTCCTCGCATGAGGAGCAGGTGATCAAGAACCTGCTCAAGCGCATCGGCGCCGAGCAGCCCGGTGTTTTCGGACCCATGGTCAAGGCCTGGCGCGGCGTCTCCGAGGAGACCACCACGGGTGTGCACCGCCTCTACCAGCTGCACCAGCAGGGCAAGCTGCTCGTGCCGGCCATCAACGTGAACGATTCCGTCACGAAGTCCAAGTTCGACAACCTCTACGGCTGCCGCGAGTCGCTCGCCGACGGCCTGAAGCGCGCCACCGACGTCATGATCGCGGGCAAGGTCGCCTGCGTCTGCGGCTACGGTGACGTGGGCAAGGGCTCCGCGCACTCGCTGCGCGGCTTCGGTGCCCGCGTGATCGTCACCGAAATCGACCCCATCAACGCCCTGCAGGCCGCGATGGAGGGCTTCGAGGTCAACACGGTGGAGAGCACGCTCGGCGTGGCCGACCTCTACGTGACCTGCACGGGCAACTGCGACGTCATCACCCTGGACCACCTGCTCCGCATGAAGGACCAGGCGATCGTCTGCAACATCGGCCATTTCGACAACGAGATCCAGGTGGACCTCCTCAACAAGGCCCCCGGCGTCACCAAGACCACCATCAAGCCCCAGTATGACATGTATCGCCTCCCCAGCGGGGCCTCGATCTACATGCTCGCGGAGGGTCGCCTGGTGAACCTCGGCTGCGCCACGGGCCACCCGTCCTTCGTGATGTCGAACAGCTTCACGAACCAGACCCTGGCCCAGCTCGACCTCTGGAAGAATCGCGACACCTACACGGTGGGCGTGTACCGCCTGCCCAAGCACCTCGACGAGGAGGTGGCGCGCCTGCACCTGGAGAAGATCGGCGTCAAGCTGACGACCCTCAGCCCCAAGCAGGCCTCCTACCTGGGCGTCGCCCCCGAGGGCCCGTACAAGCCCGAGCACTACAGGTATTGATCCTGTGGATACCTTTCAAGGGCGCGTCCCACCGGGGCGCGCCTTTTTTGTGGGGTGATCGGGGCTCGTCGCCAGCTGGCCACCGCGGCCATGCCCGCCGGGTCGGTGCGTGTGTGCGCCCGCCCGGGCAATCATTCGCGGACCTGCTCGCGGCGCGAGAGCTCGGCGATGAGCAGGAACAGGTCGGAGCGCGAGACCGAGCCGAGCAGCTGGCGCGTGGCGGGGTCGACCACGGGGAGGCGTTCGATGCTGCTGTCGGTGAAGATTTCCAACGCGCGCGGAAGGCCGATGTCGGAGGGCAGGCTGACGGGCTCCTCCTGCATGATGTCGCCGGCTATGACCGTGTTGGCCAGGTCCTCCTCCCTGAGGAACGGCTCGACCTCCGAGAGCAGGATGCGGCCGAGCAGCCTGTTGTCCCTGGAGACGACCCAGAGCTGGGCCGTGGTGTCGCGCAGGAAGGCGGAGGCGATGTCGCGGAACGGCGACTCGAGCCGGACCGAGAACGCGGTGGGGCGCATGATGTCGGCGATCCTGATCTTCGCGAGGGGCAGGTCGAAAACGGAGCGCGGCCCTGAGCTCAGGCTCTCCGCGTAGAGACTGTCGGAGCGGATGGCACGGGCGGCCGAGTAGGCGGCCACCGCGGTGAGGGCGAGCGGGAGCACGAGGTCGTAGCGCCGTGTCAGCTCGAAGATCATGAGGATGGCCGTCATGGGAGCCTGCGCCGAGGCGGCGAGGAAACCGCCCATGCCTGCGAGGGCGAAGGCTGCCGGCGAGAGGTTGGCCGAGGGCCACAGGTGCGAGACCAGCAGGCAGAACAGGCTGCCCACTGCGCCGCCGACCAGCAGGGACGGGGTGAAGACGCCCCCGAGCGCGCCCGAGCCGAAGGCCGCACAGGTGGCCACCACGCGCAGCAGGAGGAGGACGGCGAGGAGTTTCAGGGGATATTGCTCATCCAGGAGCCCCTGGATCATGTGGGCCCCATTGCCCACGGCCTCGGGATGCCAGATCGCCAGCACGCCGACACAGAGGCCTCCCAGGCCCATCTGCGCCCAGAGTGGCACGGGGAGCGAGCCGAAGAGCCGTCGGCTGGTGCGCAGGGAGTGCAGCCACAGCAGCGAGGCGCCGCCAACGACCAGGCCGAGCACGGGGAACATGACGTAGGCCCAGGAGGATTCCACCACGGGACCATGGAAGACGTAGAGCGGGGCGGCTCCCTCGATCGCGGTGAGCGTGAGGGTGGAGGCGATGCTGGCGATGAGCAAGGGGCCCAGGCTTTCCATGGCGAGCGAGCCCAGCACAATTTCCGCCACGAAGATCGCCGCGGCCAGCGGGGTGTGGTAGGCCGCGGACAGGCCGGCGGCGGCACCGCAGGCCACCAGCATGCGCTTGCGCGCCGGTGCCATGCGCCGGAGGCGTCCCAGCCAGGAGGCGCACACAGTCGCCAGCTGCACCAGCGGGCCTTCCTTGCCGACCGACTCGCCCGAGGAATAGCAGACGAGGGCGCAGAGGGTCCTCGTCACGCTCGCGCGGACGGGAATGTTTCCGTCACCCAGGGCGACTGCCTCCATGTAATCCGTCGCCTTGGCGCGCACGTAGCGGTGCGCGAAGAGAAGGATCAGCCCCCCGAGCAGGCCGCCGGCGCTGGGGATGGCGATGCGTTGCCAGGATTCCAGGCGCGCGAAGACGGCGACATGCCTGCCCTGTTCGCCCCCCGTGGCGATGAGAAAGAGCAGGTCTGTTGTCCTGAAGACCAGCAGGGCGCAGAGGGCGCCGATCACGCCCACGACGGCAGCCCAGGCGAAGAGCATGTTGCGGTCGCTGAGGCGCAGGCGCGAGAGAAGGCGCAGGCCCAGCCGAAGGCGCCGGAGTGTGCGGCCATCGCCCGGGGCCCGCTTGTCCTGGAGGCCGTTGCTCATTTGATCTGCAGGCGGCCCCACAGCCAGTCTCGCACAGCCGCCTCACCGTCCGCCTCCAGCAGGCATCGTGCGATGCGCTCATCCTTGAGCGCCTGCATGAGGTTCTTCATGAAGCCCAGGTAGGCGAGGTTCGCAGCGGAGGGGACCACGGACAGGATGACGATCCTGACGGGAGCCTGTTCAGGTCCCCAGGGAATGGGCGTGGCGCTCAGGCCCAGGCCCACGAGAAAGCGGTCCATGCTGGGAAGCCTCGCGTGGGGGAGGGCCGTCTGTTTCCCAATGGAGGTGCAGGCCAGGGACTCGCGGGCGATGGCGGCGGCGGATATCCTGATCGCATCTGATGCATTGAGGGAGCCCGAAAGCAGGTGCGCCAGCTGCTCGATGGCATCATAGGAGTCGGCTGCCTGGAGCCCGTGCAGGATGCCTCCGAGCCGGGGCTGCGTGGGGGAAGGCTCAGCCATGGTGCGAGGGTGTGTGGGGAGTTCCGTGCGGCATGGGCCTGCGGGCCTTGGACTGTGCGGGAAGGACGGGGGCGGGTCAATGGACCAGGGCGGCGGCGAGCGAGCGTCCCTCCTGTTCGAGCCAGAGGGCGCCCTTGTCCAGGCTGGCGGCGGTGGCATCGCCCATGACGCCGCTGCGGGAGACATCCCGGGTGAGCCAGGCAAAGGTGGCGGGTGCCTTTTCGGGGCGCAGCACGCCCGGGTCCGTGAGCAGCGCCGGGTATTCGCAGGTAGCCTTCCGCAGGTCCACCAGCTCGGGCGAGCAGGCGAGCATCAGCGAGGTTTCCCACTCGTCCGCGTGCATGCCCCATTCGGTTTCCTGGGCGCTGGAGAGGGTGGGCTTGAAGGTTCCCCTCAGGAAGCCCAGGGAGGGACCGGACCGGGGCGCGGCGGAGAGGAGCGACGAGAGCACGGCGGTGTTGCCCCCGTGTGTATTGTAAAAGAGGATACGCCGGAAGCCCAGGGCTGCGAGTTGGGCGACGCAGGCGGAGGCCGTGGCATGCAGTTGCGGTGCGCTGATCGAGAGCGTTCCGGGCCAGCCCGCATGTTCGTTGCTTTTGCCGTAGGTGATGGCGGGGGCAACCCAGACGGGAAAGTCGGCAGGCACGTGGGAGAGGGCCGAGCTCAGCAGGGCCTGCCCCAGTATGGCGTCCACCCCGAGCGGCAGGTGTCGCCCATGCTGCTCGATGGAGGCAGTGGGAACCACTGCAATCGCGCCTGCGGTGGCGCCAGCGGCTGCCAGGGCGGCAGGCGTGAGCGCTCCCAGGTAGCGCGACCTGTAGGCTGGATGGGGGAGGGGGAGCGCGGCGGCGGGCAGGACCTGCAGTTCGAGGGCCGGCGTGTCGTGCCGGTTTCGGTGGCGTGAGATCTCGTCGATCAGGCCGGCGGTGCTGTGTGCCTCGGCCAGGAGCATCTCAGGCTTGGCGGCACCGTGGGCAAGAGCGGGGTTGCCGAGTGCAAGCACGTAGCCGTGCAGGTCGAACTCCGCGCGTGCATCGATCGCCAGGGTCGCGGCGAAGGGGCGCAACTCGGGATCGGGGCAGAAGAAGACCAGCTTTGAGAAACCCGAGGCCTGCACATGGGCCGCCAGGGAGAGCGCGAGGGCGTGTGCCGTGGCGTAATCGAGCGCAAAGAGGGCCTCCGGGCTGCAGGCGGGCGTGAACCGAAGCGGTGGCAGCACCAAGTGCGGGTGTGATGTTCCCAGGAGCAGAGAGGCCAGGCGTAGCACCTCGGAGCCAACGCACTCGCCGTGGTCCGCGGCGAGGCTGGTGTCGCCCTGCGAGAGCGGAAAAAGGGGCAGGATGGCGCAGGCGCCGGCGCGGCGTCCCAAGGCGGGGATGGAGGGCCACGGCAGATGGGCCCAGGCATGCGCAGGATCGGTGTTGGCGAGCCAGGACGGCGTCATGCCTCCATCAGGAGCCTTGTCGGCGTCCGCGGCGAGCCAGAATCTCAGGAGCCCTGCTTGCTGCGGCCATGCCCGGCAAAGCGGTGCTGGCTCCAGTTGATTTCCAGCCTTTGGTTGAGGGACTTGAACCAAAATGCCCGCCCTTCGACGGTGATCTGGGCGCGCAGCAGCAGGCTCGGCTTGCCCTCCTCGGGAAGGCTGTAGCTGAGCAGGGTGCGGGAGCTTTCGATCCTCACCCCGAAGACCGGGGCAAAGGGCCTGAGGCTGCTGATCTCCACCTCCGTGATGGTGCGCGAGGGGCGGTCCAGGGTGACCAGCACGGAGAGGTTCGCGTGGGCGTCGTCGTGCTGTTCGCCGGGCTTGAGCCTGAAGGTGCATTTCAGCCAGCGCTCGCTGACGGACTGTTCCTCGCAGGAGTCCAGGTCGAGCTGCCGCTCGAGGCGAGGTGCGTCCAGGGCGCTCGTGCGGATCAGCTTGCTCTGCTGGTACTCCTTCCGGTCCTCCTCCGTTGCCGGCACGCCGTTTCGGCTGACCAAGGTCCAGCGAAAGGGCTCAGCCTGGGATGGATCATAGGTTTCCGTGAGCGAGTTTCTTCCATCGCTGCTGGCTTGGGTGAAGGCCCAGCCGAAGGGGCCTTCCGTGCGGAAACCCGCCAGGGCCGCCCTCATTTCCTCCGGTACGCCGGCGGCGTGGGCTAGGGAAGCGAGGACAAGGAGGGGGAGGATTCGGAGCAGGCGCATCATGGGCGGGGGGACAGAGGAACGCCAAGCAGGCCCCGGGTGCAAGCGCGACGAGCAGTCAGGTGGAGCCTCCTGCTGGGTATTCTCCCACTGCGGAATGGGAAATAGTCCTGAGGGATGCTTGCTTGGCAGCCCACTGCCACTTGCACAAAGTCTTTGTCAGAAAAGACCAAGAGGCGCTACAATCCCCCCCTCAGTGCAAAGACGCTCCTCCACCAGGAACATCTCGCGGCGTGCTGCAATCGGACGCATGGCAGGCGGAGCTGCGCTTTTCTGCCTGGGGGGGGCTTCTCCCGGGTGTCGCCTGGGCAAGGGAGAGGCGGGCCTTGTAACACTTTGGCATCATTGGGATGGGCGCAACCTGGTCCTTCATGACGCCCTGCTCGACCGCTTTCGTGCAACACATCCCAGGATCCGCATCGAGTCCACCTTCGTCCACGCCGAGTTCCTTCGGCGCCGCTGGCTTGCCGCGTTGAAGAGTGGCGTCCTGCCGGACCTCCTCGTGATCAACAGTGCCTGGTTGCGCGTGTCGCGTGCGGATCGGGAACTGCGGGACCTCATGCAGCTGGCAAAGGCGGACGAGCTTCGCCTCCAGGGCAGGCTGTTTCCCCGGGATTACGAACGCTGCATCCATGACCAGAAGCTCCTTGCCCTGCCGCTCACCAGCGCCGCGGGAGGCACGATGCTGTACTACAACAAGAGCGTGCTTGCCCGTGCCGGACAGGCCACCCGGATCGCCCCGCGCACTTGGGCTGAATTCACCGAGCTCAGCCGCCTGCTGGTCTCACGCCTGAATGTGGCCAGCGAGGGCCTGCGCGTGGTGGCCTGGGATCCATTTTCCTATTCCGGTTCTCAGACAATCGTCGCGCTGGCTCTTGGCGCCAACGCCCCGCTCATCTCACGCGACGGCCGAAGCTCCCTCCTGCGAGAGCAGGGGG
>JAHFTI010000020.1 GCA_023265535.1 Opitutaceae bacterium | reverse complement strand
AGCGCCTGCTGCGTGTGCTCTATGAGACGCTCCCCCTCGGCCTCGGAGTCATTGACTGGGTCGACGGGCGCTGGGTCGTCACCGCGCTCAATCCCGAGGCGCTCCGCCAGATGGGGCTCGTCGGCACCGAGGCCATCGGCCGCCCGCTTGCCAAGCTTGGCCTCTCCGAGGAGGACCTCGCCTTCTGGTCCAACGTGCTGCGCCAGTGCCTCGACTATCCCGAGCCCCTGCGCATGGAACGCGGTCACGACCACGGCCGCCGCACCCAGGCCGTCACCGTAATTTCCGTCGGCGCCGCAGGCCACCCTGCGCGCGTGTGCCTGCTCATGGAGGACGTCACCGAGCGCCGCCACAAGGACGCCGAGATCGAGCAGGGACGCCGCTTGCGCGCCATCGGCGAGCTCGTCGGCGGCATCGCGCACGAGTTCAACAACCTTCTCACCCCCATCCTCCTCAGCGTGGAGCGCATGCAGGCCGACGCCGTGCGCCACCCGCGCATGCGCGACGAGCTCTCCATCATCCTCGACGCCACCCAGCGCTCCGCCGAGCTCACCAGGCGCCTGCTCACGTTCGGCCGCAAGAGCGAGCGCGAGATCGTGCCGCTGAGCCTGCACGACGTGGTGGCGGGCAATGTGGAACTGCTGCGTCACGCCTTCGACCGCCGCATCGCCTTCGAATTCGCCCAGCTGCGCGGCCTCGAGGAGGTCCCCGCCTGCATGAGTGACCTGAACCAGGTCTTCATGAACCTCTTCCTCAACGCCCGCGACACGCTTGCGCAGAAGCTCCTCCAGCGGGGCAGCCAGTCCTGGACGCCCAAGATCGTGGTCAGCGGCGAGAAGTTTGGCTCGCAGGCCTTCGAGCCCATCGATTCCTCGGTCGTCAGCGATCGCATTGGCTGGATGCGCGTGAGCGTGCGCGACAACGGCTGCGGCATGTCCCGCGAGGTGGCCGAGCGCGTCTTCGAGCCATTCTTCACCACAAAGCCCGTCGGCAAGGGCACGGGCCTTGGCTTGGCCACGGTGTGGCATCTGGTTTCCGAGATGGGTGGCCGTCTCGATGTCGAGTCCGAGCTCGGCGAGGGCACCGTCTTCCACATCTGCATCCCCCTGCGCCCCGACCCCGCCGTGGTGCCGAAACCCGTGGCGGAGAGCATCGAAGGCCTCGCGATCCCTCCCGGATTGCGGCTTCTGGTGGTCGAGGACGAGCCCCAGATCGCGGAACTCATCTCCTTCCTGCTGGAGGGCGAGGGCCATCATGTCACCCGCGCCCCCAACGGCCGCGTCGGCTGGGACATGCTTTCCTCGGACCCCTCCCGCTTCGACGGCGTTGTCATGGATCTCAACATGCCCGAGATGAGCGGCCTTGACCTTGCCCGTCGCGCACGCGCCCTTCCCTTCGTGAAGCCCTTCATCGTGATGAGCGGCCGTGTCTCCGAGGACGAGCATGCCGATCTGCAGAGCCTCGGCATTTCGATCATCCTCAACAAACCCTTTGATTCCACTGCCCTGAAACGTGCCATGAGCCTCAGCTTCGGGGTGCGCCAAGGGGCGGTGGAGGCGGTCTGAAGTTCCGCGCAGAAATACTGATTATGACACCTGTGGCTTGCAAGGGCCATGGGCCACCCGCAAGCTCTTACCTGAAATGATATTGGTCGTCGAAGACAAGGAGGCAGTCCGCATGATCCTCAAGGCCGTGTTCGAGCGAAACGGCTACAAGATCTTCATGGCCAACAATGGCGAGGAGGCCGCCAACATCTGGGCCCAGCACAAGGAGGAGATCGAACTGCTCTTCACCGACGTGGTCATGCCCGGCGGTGTCACCGGCAAGGACCTCGCTGACGCCCTGCGCGTCGAACGCCCCAATCTGCGCGTGATCTTCTGCAGCGGCTTTGGCGCCGACATCATCGGTCCCGAAGTCACAAACGATCCGTCCAATTACTTCCTGGCCAAGCCTTTCGATATCGCCCGTCTCACGCAAGTCGTGCGTGAGGCCCTCGCCGCCTCGGCCTGAGGCCGTTTTTCCCGAGTCGCGGGCTTGGCGAGAGGCCGCCCGCCCCTCAAGGTGGCCGTTGTGAGCGAAGATTCCGCCCAGTCCAGCCCGCCACCCCCGGCAGCCGCCCCCGAGGGCACCGCTTCGCCTGCCGCATCGCCGGCACGCCCCCAGGTCCGCCATATCACCGGTTGGCGCCGCCTGCTCGCCCTCCCGCTGGCAATCGTGGTGCGCCTGTGGACCATGTCCCTGCGTTTCAGCATGGACGCTGAGACCGCAGCCGCCCTGGGGCGGCGTTCCGAGCCGCTCGCCTTTGTGCTGTGGCACAACCGGCTTTTCCTGGTCGCCGAGATCGCACGCCGCTTCCGCAAGGGGCGCCCCGTCTATGGGTTGGTGTCCGCCAGCAAGGACGGTGCCTGGCTCGAGGCCTTCTTTGAGCTGATGGGCATCAAGGCCGTGCGCGGGTCCAGCAGCAAGCTGGGCCGCGAGGCCGCCAGCGCCCTGGTCGAGGTGCTTCGTGCGGGCAATGACATTGGCATCACCCCGGACGGCCCGCGTGGGCCCTGCTATGAGTTCAAGGGGGGCGCGCTGATCGTGGCCCGCCGTGCCCATTGCACCATGTTGCTCCTCGGCATCCGCTACTCCTCCTACGCCAGCCTGCGCAGCTGGGACCGCTTCCAGTTGCCGCTTCCCTTTGCGAAGGTGCACCTGCGGGCGGTCCTCGTCCCCGCCACCGCGAGTGGCGAGGAGCGTTCCACCCAGGTGGAGCGCCTGGGCGCGCTCCTGCGTGAGTTGAACCCCGACCGAGCCTGACCCTTCTGCGGCCAGTCCGTCCGCCTTCCCCCCCCGCCCCGCCTCCTTCCGGCGGCAAACCAGTCTTCCCTCGCACCCATTTTGCCCCGCCTCCGCAAATTTCATCCAATCGCCGTCCTCCCTCCTCATCGCACGCTTGCGGTTTGCGGCATTTGACTCCTCGTTAGCCCCGTCGCCCAATTTTCCACCACGTCATGTCCTCCACTGTCGAAAACGTCATCATCGTCGGTACCGGCTGCGCCGGCCTCACCTCCGCGATCTACACCGCCCGCGCCAACCTCAGTCCCCTCGTGCTCGAGGGCAGCCTCCCCGGCGGCCAGCTCACCACGACCTCCGAGGTGGAGAATTTTCCCGGTTTTCCGCACGGAATCGACGGCTTTCAGCTCATGAGCAACCTGCGCGAGCAGGCCACGCGCTTCGGCGCCCGCTTTGAGCAGGCCATGGTCAGCTCCGTCGACCTCAAGGGCCCGGTCAAGCGCCTCGTCTGCGGCGAGAAGACCTACGAGGCCAAGGCCATCATCATCGCCACCGGCGCCTCGCCCCGCATGACCGGTATTCCCGGCGAAAAGGAACTCTACGGCGGCAAGGGCGTGACCACCTGCGCCACCTGCGACGGCGCCTTCTATCGCAAGATGGAAGTGGCCGTGCTCGGCGGCGGCGACAGCGCCTGCGAGGAGGCCCTCTTCCTCACCCGCTTCGCCAGCAAGGTGTACCTTGTGCATCGTCGCGACACCCTGCGCGCCTCGCGCATCATGGCTGAGCGCACCGTCGCCCATCCGAAGATCCAGATGGTCTGGGACAGCGTGCCCGTCGAGGTGGAGGGCGTGCAGGCCGGCGCCGTTTCGGGCCTGAAGGTCCGCAACGTCAAGACCCAGGCCGAGAGCGTGCTCCCTGTGAAGGGCATCTTTGTCGCCATCGGCCACAAGCCGAATTCCGAGGCCTTCGTGGGCGCGCTGGAACTCGACGAGGCGGGCTATTTCAAGCCGGTTCTCGGCTCCCAGGTCCGCACCTCCGTCCCCGGCGTCTTTGTGGCGGGTGACTGTGCCGACCACGTGTACCGCCAGGCGATCACCGCGGCGGGCATGGGCTGCCAGGCCGCCATCGAGACCGAGCGCTGGCTCGCCGAGCACGAAGGCTGAGGCCTCGCGCCCGGTCCTCGTGCACGGTTCCGCACCGTCCGTCTTTCAAACTCCGGTTGCACGCGCTGCAGCCGGGGTTTTTGTCTTATGCCGCAGGAGCCAGGGCGGCCGGCCAGGAGAGTCCCGCGACGTCCTGGAGCGCGGTCTCGATCGCCTGCTTCAGCTTGGGATCGTTGATGACCAGGTCCGGCTCGATCAGGCACACCGAACGGATGCCCGCCGCCTGGAGGAGTTCGCCCGGAACACGCAGGAAAACGCGGTAGGCGAGCAGCTGGCCCACCATGGGGTCGCCGCCGGTCTTGGCGCGCAAGGCGTCGAGCACGGGCTGCAGCGGCCAGGCCTGCTGCTGGGCGGCGGGGATTGTCTCGGCTGCCGCCGTTGTCGTCTTGCGCGGAGTGGCTCCGAGGCGGAGGCGAACGGGTGCGGGCCGGGCAGCACCGGCTGTTTCAGGGCGCGGGGAAAGAGCGGGCACGGACGCCTCGGGTGCGGCCTCGGCCGGCGCCGGCACCGCTGCCGACACCTGGGGTGCAGGTCGCGATCTCGCTGCGAACTTGAGGGCCACGCGCCCCTTGCGCTCCCTCGTTTCCGCAGCGGGTGCCTGGGCAACCGGGGCGGGGGGCTGGGGAGCCGGGGCGGGTGCCGCGTGGGCCGGGCTCGCTTCCGCGGGAAGGGAGGCAAGGGCCTCCGCCTCGACGGCGAGCATTTCCGGTTGGCCGCCTTCTGTCGCCGCAGCCACCGAAGGGACCGCAGTCGTCGCAGCCGCCGCAACCGTCGTCGCGCGCACCGGCGTGGGCATGGGCTGCCCCGGCAGCGCAGGACATGGTATCAAGACTTTGGATACAAGGCCCTCAACCTCGAAGGCGCGCAGGACGGCGTGCACTGTCTCCGCGGGAAGCCCGAGGCGCGCGGCCAGCTCGGCCGCGCTGGCCCCCCGGCCCAGCGCCTCCAGGATCTGCCAGAGGCGAGGCGGCAGCTTCAGTCCCTGCGTGTGTTCAGGGGGCTCGGCCACGGGGGCAAAGCACTCCAGCTGGCAGGCGTGCGCTTCGATGAGTTCGGTCAGGGTCTTCATTGCAGGCGGGCGTTGGGCGTTCTTGCGATTGGCGAAAAATCAGGCGTGGAGTGCCACGACCAGCAGCCCCTGGTGTTCGCACCAGAGGAAGGGGAGCAGGCAGAGCAGCGTGGGGCGTCCCTCCCAGCCACCGGCCCAGGCTCCGCTGGCGGTGTGGGGCGGGCGCACGCGCAGCTGCCTGCCGAAATGCGCGCGGGCATTGCTCACGATCGTGCTGAGCATCTCGCCTGTCATGTCGAGCAGCGCCTCCTCGTCGCGGCGGTTTTCGCCGAGCGACTCGAGCAGGCCGGCCAGCATCTCCTTGGGCATGCCGATGCTCAGCCAGCCGGTGCAGGTGCCCTCGACATCCATGCGCCCGGAGAATTCCGGCGAGTCGGGATTCATCATCTCGATGGTGGCGGGAAGAAAACGCGCCTCCGTGCCGGTGACGGTGCGGAAGTAGGTGACGACCAGGCCTGCGATGGTGGCGATGTCGCGTTCGGGGGCGAAGCCGCTGACTTCGTTGTGGGCGCTCATGCCGCCTCCTCCTGACGGATGGCGAAGACGAGGCGGGCGCGTTGGCCTCCCCACTCTATGGGCACGACAAAGCAGTCCACGCCGCGCGGAAACTGGAGCTCGTCGGGGCGGCCCCGCAGCAGGATCGGCACGGAGATCATGAAGCCTGCGCCGAGCTGGCGGCGCGCGTTGCCGGCGATGGTGTTGCTGATCTCGCCCGCGAGGTCCGCATAGAGGCTGTCCTCGCGGGTGCGCTCGCCGAGCCGCTCGAGCAGCGGGGTGAGCAGCGCGCGCGGCGCCGTGAAATAGACGCAACCGCGGTAGCGGCCGCTGATGCCGATGAGCGCCGAGAAGTCGTCAACCGGGGTGGATTTGGGGTTTTCAAGATACGCGGGGTGGGTGAGCGCGGGTTGCCCGCCGACCTGGGCAAAATAGTCGGTCGCACCCTGCGTGATCACCTTGAGGATTTCAGATTCCATGGAACGGGCTTGTGGGGGTTGTCAGAGAATGTCCTCGATCGCCTCATTGAGGGACTCGGGGGTGATGGGCTTGAGCAGGAAGCCAAGCGCACCGCGCTTGATCGCCTCGACCGCGGTGGACTTGTCGGCGAGCGCGGACACCACCAGGATGCGCGCCTCGGGGTTGTCGCGCAGGATCGTGTCCACCGCCGTCAGGCCATCCATGAGCGGCATGGTGATGTCCATCGTGATGAGGTCCGGCCTGAAAGTCCGGAATTCCTCGAAGGCCTGCTGGCCGTTGGAGGCGGTGCGGATCTCCGAGAAGCGCCCGCTGCGCAGCAGGCGCTCGATGCTGCGGCGCATGATGAGCGAGTCGTCCACGACGAGCAGTTTCATGGGCTCCATGGTCAGGCCGCCTCCGGAAGGTAGATGCCGAATTCGCAGTACATGCCGGGTTCGCTCTGCAGGTGCAGGTCGCCGCCCGCCTCGTCGATCACCTTGGTGCGGATGATGTCCATGCCCATGCCGCGTCCCGCATGGTCTCCCGCCTCGCTGGCTGTGGATAGCCCGGGCTCGAAGATGAGTGCCGCCACCTGGTTTTCATCGAGGCCTGCCGCCTCCTCGGCGGCGATGATCCTGCGCTCCACGGCGCGCGCACGGATGCGCTCGAGGTTGAGTCCCTGGCCGTCGTCCCTGAAGAGCAGGCCGACGAGTCCGTTTTCCCCGCGGGGAAGGGCGCTCACGCGGATCGTGCCCGCTGCCGGTTTCCCGAGGCTGGTCCGCTGCTCGGGTGTCTCCAGGCTGTGTGCGAGCGCGTTGCGGGTGAGCTGGATGAGCACATCACGAAGCAGGGCGCGGCGTTGGCTGCCGAAGTTCTTGAGCGCCACCGAGTCGATGTCCACGGTGACCTGCTTGCCCAGTTCCTGGGCGGTCTTGATGGCGAAGGCCTCGAGGGTGGCGGCGAGCTTGTCCTCGGCGTGCTCGGGGGTGGCTGCGGTGGAGGCGCTGCCGGTCGGCGAGGGCGCCTGCGCCGGCAGGGGGCGCGCAGCGGGGCGCAGCTTGCCGAGCTTGTCCTGGAGTTCGTGGAGCTCGGCGAGGTCTGCCTTGAGATTGGACTGCAGGATCACGATCGAGATGAAGTCGTCGCCGCCGAGGGTGGCCTTTGAAAGCAATTCGGAGATGCGAGACTCGAATTCCATGCAGGCCTTGCTGAAGTACTCCAGGCCGAGCACCGCCGCATTGCCCTTGATGTTGTGCACCGAGGAGAACACCCGCTGCAGGCGCGGGCGCAGCGCCTCCGCCTGGTGGGCGAGCGAGGCCGCGAAGTCCTCCGCCTTTAGGGCCTCGTTGATCTGCTGCAGCTCCCTGCGGGCCATCTGTGAGAACTCCTCCACGGCGGCGGACTCGACGTGGATGATGTTGAGGAGGATCTCGAGCTGGTGGTCCTTCTTCTTCTCCGCCTCGCGCAGGCTGCGCTCCAGTTCCACCTGTGCGGTGATGTCCTTGATCGCCACGAAGACACGCGACACCTGGTCACCGTCCATGATGCGCCTGAAGTTGAAGCCGAGGTGCCGCGTGACGAAGCCGCCCGCGGGATTGCTGAAATGCACCTCGACCTGGTCGAGCGGGTTCACCTTGAGGACCGTCTTCTCCTTGCGGCGCGCGTCGAAGAGCAGTGCGAAGTAGTCCTTGGTGGTGTTGAACATCTTCTCCGTCAGGAGCCGCTGCAGCTGGTTGAGCAGGCTCAGGCCCGCGGGGGAATCGATGCGCAGGATGCCGCGCAGCTCCGCCGAGTACTGCGCGCCGATGATCGACTCCCGGTCCATCAGGAGGAGTCCCTCCTGCACGGTTTCCATGATGCGGTCGGTCTCGGACTTGGAGGTCGAGAGCTCGGTGGTCTTCTGCTCGAGCTGCGCCTGCTTGGCCCCGAGCTCGCGTGCCGTGGCGGTGGCCAGGTCGCGAGCGCGGCGCGTGCGGTTCAGCAGGAAGACCACCGGCATCGCACCCCAGGCGAGCATGGCGAGGGCGTTGCCGATGCCCTGCAGGTTCTGCCTGCCCGAGGACTTGTCCTTGAGCACCTGCTCGAGGCGCTTGGAATAGGCGAGGCTCTGTTCCGAGAAACGGCCCGCCTGGCCGTGCACGAATTCCGAGACCTCGCGCATGAGCGGGACCGTGAGGGGCTTGTTCTGGCTGACGAGGCGGATGACCTTGTCGCTCTGGTTCTTGATGCCGAACCAGATTGTATTCAGTTCCTGGAGACTGGCGACCGCGCGCTCGTCGGTGAGCGGGTTGATCATGATGCGCGAATTGTCCGGGGCCACCGTCTCGCCGCCGTCGTTGAAGCAGCCGATGATCTGGTCGAGGCGGTCCGCCGAACGCTGGAGCTCGTAGATCGCGGAGGCCACCGGCTGTTCCTCGCGCACGCTGCGCTCGATGAGAAGCAGCGACTTCTCGATCTGTTCGGCGAGCGTGCCCATGCGGGTCGCCGTGCCTGCCACGCGCTGGTTGCCCAGGAGGGCGTCGTCGAGGGCCTGGCCGTTTTCCATGAGGGCGTAGCTCAGGCCGAGGGCGATGAGGAGGACGGGGAGGTAAAAATACAGCACCCAGCGCAGGCTTTCGCCCTAGCGCTTGGCCGGTGTGGTGCGCGGTGTGGTGGACGTGGCGGGCAGACTCATGCCACCAGCGTCCCGGTCCGCAGCCCCGCAGGTCAACCCGCCTGGGAAACGTTTCTGTAGCAAGACGGTGACGATGTTTGACACTCGCAAGCGCTTGGCGGGTGCAGCCGTCCTGGGGAGCTTGCCTGGGCTCGGGGCTGGGGTCGATTCCCCGTGCCGCGTGTTGCCCGGACGCCTGATCCGCGGGCGGGGACTGTCCCGCCCGGGATAACTTGCCAGGGAGCCTGTTGGCAATGAAGACAGGCGTTCCGGGCGGTTCCATGGCTGGCACCGATACCTCTCCTGCGTCCGCGTGCTCGCAGCTTTCCCCCAGCCCACCTACGTAAAGCCTGTTCTTGCCCGGCTTCGCCTCCCGCAATGGAGTTCAGCGGTCACCCCAACCCAAGAACCCATGGCCGCCCCGCTCGTCATCACCTACCATTACCAGCTTCCCGATGGCAGCACCTGGAGCTTTCCCGTGGATGTGAACCGCACCGTACCCGCCACGCCCGAGCGCGAGGAGGGCTTCCCAGCCTGGACTCGTCTCGAGTTCCACCGCTGTCCCGGCTGCCCCCTGGCTGATTCCTGCACGCATTGCCCCACGGCCCTCGACCTGGCGCCCCTCTTTGAGCGCTTCGCCCACATGCCCTCCATCGCCCGCCTCAAGGTCCGCGTGGAGGCGCCTGAGCGCACCATTCTCGCCGACACGGATGCACAGATGGGCATCAAGACACTGATGGGCCTCGTCATGGCCAGCAGCTCCTGTCCCGTGCTGCAGCGCCTGCGTTCGCAGGCGCTCTTCCATCTCCCCTTCGCCTCGCTCGAGGAGACACTCTACCGCACGGTGGGCGACTACCTCATCAAGCAGTACTTCGTGCTCAAGGATGGCGGCACGCCCGACTTCGCGCTTGCGGGCCTCGACACCCTCTACCGGCAGCTCGCCGACCTGAACATCCACTTCTACAAGCGCATCCAGGAGGCCTGTTCGAAGGACGCGAACATCAACGCCATCGTCGTGATGCGCAGCATGTCCGACATCGTGAGCATGTCGCTCGACGAGCGCCTGCAGCCCCTGCGCGAGGCGATGCAGCACTGATGCCTCCCTGGCGTCGGAGGACGGAAAGGGCCGGCCCCGTGGAGCCGGCCCGCGTCAATCCTGCCAACGCCGGCCTCAGGCCTTGGCGGCGCTCGGGGGCGCGAAGCCGCGGCGCAGCACGTTCTCGGCGATGCTTCGCTGCACCATGAAGTTCTCCAGGTAGCCGCGTCCGCCCGCCTTCGTGCCGCCGCCGCTCATGCGGTAACCGCCGAAGGGATGGCGCTCCACGATGGCGCCCGTGATGCCGCGGTTGAGGTAGAGGTTGCCCACCTGCAGCTCGCGGCGCGCGCGCTCCAGCGAGGAGGGCGAGCGCGAGAACATGCCGCCCGTGAGCGCGTAGTCGCAGTCGTTCGCCAGCTCGATCGCCTCGTCGAGGTCGCGTGCGCGCAGCACCGCCAGCACGGGGCCGAAGATCTCCTCGCGCGCCAGCCGGTGTCCCGGCTTCACGTCCCGGAAGATCGTCGGTGGCACGTAGTGGCCGCCCGCCTGCGCCGCCGCCGCGGGGATGACACCCTGCCAGTGCAGCGTGGCCTCCTTTTTGCCCGCCTCGATGCACTCGAGGATTCGGGCGCGCGCCACCGCGTCGATCACGGGGCCCACGACCGTCGCCGGGTCCGCGGGGTCGCCCACGGGGAGGCTGGCGCAGGCCTCGGCCAGGCGCGCGAGCAGCTTGTCATGCACCGCCTCGTGCACGATGAGGCGGGAGAGGGCGGAGCATTTCTGGCCCGCATAGGAGAAGGCGCTCTGGATGATGGCCGGGATGGCCTCGTCGAGGTCGGCGTCGGCGTCGACGATGAGGGCGTTCTTGCCACCCATCTCGCAGACCATGCGCTTGAGCTGGGTCTGGCCGGGGGCGCAGCGGCCCGCCACCTCCCAGAGTGCGCAGCCCACGGCGCGCGAGCCGGTGAACACGATGAAGTCCGTCTTGGGCGACTCGCAGAGCCGCGCGCCGAGCGTGCGGCCCTCGCCGTTGAGCAACGCGAGCACGCCGTCGGGCAGGCCCGCCTCCTGCAGGATCTCGGCGAAGGTCGCCGCGATCACGGGGGTGAGCTGAGAGGGCTTCACGATCACGCAGTTGCCCGCCACGATCGGCGCCACGGTCATGCCGCACAGGATCGCGAAGGGGAAATTCCAGGGGGCCACCACCACTCCCACACCGCGCGGCAGCCAGACCTGCGTGCACCATTCGCCCGGCACATCCTGCGTGGTGGCGGGCACGCCCATGCGCCTCATCTCGTGCGCGTAGAAGCGGCAGAAGTCCACCGCCTCGCTGAGCTCGCCGTCGGCCTCGATCCAGGGCTTGCCTGCCTCGATCACCATGAGCGCGTTCAGCTCGTCGCGTCGCGCCTCGATGATCGCGGCCGCGCGGTCGAGCACCGCCGCGCGTTTTTGCGGCTCGGTGCGGCTCCATGCCGGGAAGGCGGCGCGCGCCGCCTCGAGCGCCTCGTCGGCGTGTGTGATGTCCGCCGCCGCGCTGCGTCCCACCACCGTGGAGGGGTGTGCTGGGTTTGTGGATACAAGTTCGCGCGCCGTCCTCACGGCCCGGCCCCTGATCAGCAGCGGGTGCGTCTTCGGCGCCATCGCACGGCGTTTCTCAATCGCCTGGCGCATCGCGACGCGCCTCGCCTCGAGGGTGTAGTCCGAGTTGGCGGCGTTGCGGAAGACATCCGCCGCCGCGGCCGTCGCCGTTTCGGTCTTCGGTGCGTCCGCCGCGGGCTGCGCCGCCCGCAGCGCCTCGGCGGGGCTTGCCAGCAGGCGCGAGCGCGTGGCCCCCTCCGCCTTGTTGCGCAGGAAACCCTCGTTGCTCGTGTTCTCCAGCAGGCGCCTCACCAGGTAGGCCATGCCGGGCAGCAGCGCGCCGATCGCGCAGTACTCGCGCACGCGCCAGCCCTGCGCGCGCAGCGCATGCTTGAGGTCGTCCGCCATTCCGTACAGCGCCTGGAACTCGATGCGCGCCGGCTCCACGCCGAGCTTGCGCGCCAGGGCGATCGCGTGCGCGCAGCTGCGCACGTTGTGCGTGGCGAAGGCCGGCAGCACGCAGTCGCCCGCGCGCAGCAGCTTTTCCGTGAGCTTCTCAAAGTTGGCGTCGCTCTCCTCCTTGCGCGACCACACCGGCGTGGGCCAGTCGCGTTGCGCCGCGAGGATCGTCTCGCTGTCCCAGTACGCGCCCTTCACCAGGCGCACGCCGATCACCCGCCCGCGCTTGCGCGCCCAGGCCAGCAGCGCGTCGATGTCGTCCTCGCAGCTGCGCAGGTAGGCCTGCAGCGCGATGCCCACGCCCGGCGCCTGCGCAAACTCGGGCTCCTCGAGCACCGAGCGGAACAGCGCCAGCGTGAGGTCCTTCATGCGGAAGCTCTCCATGTCGAAGTTCACGAAGGCTCCCACCTTCGCCGCCTCGCGCAGCACGGGGCGCAGGCGCTTCTTGAGGGCCTCGATGCTCGGCTCCGGCGCGGCCGGCTGCACCTCGGGGCTCAGCGCCGAGATCTTCACCGAGAGGTTGATGCGCGGCAGCGCCACGCCACCCGGGCCGATGTCGCTCGCGCACGGCGTGCCGTCGCGTTTCATCTCGGCCGCGAACACGCCGAGCACCTCGAGGTTGCGCTGCAGGAAATGGTCCGCCTCCGCCTCGCTCAGAACCGTCTCGCCGAGCAGGTCGATCGTCGTGGCCATGCCCGCCTTCGCATTGGCGCGGAAGCGCTTCAGCAGGTCCTCGGGGCCTTCGCCCGCCACGAACTGCGAGGCCATGGCCTGCACCTGCGAGCGGATCGGTCCCGCCACTAGGCCGGGCGCAAATCCCGCCGCCCCCAGGCCGGCCCGCAGCGCCGGATTGAGCGCCGCCGCCTGGTCGCCCAGGTATTCCTGCAGGTGGCGCACCACGTCCGCCGAACTGTCGAGGCAGGGCAGCACGTCGACGAACCGGAACAGGCGCGCCTTGAAATCGGGGTCCTTCATCGACCATTCCATCAGGCGCGCATAGGCGCCCTTGGTGGAAAAGATGCCCGGCTCCGGATGCTGGTCCATCAGCGCAAACAGGGCCTCGCCTGTCTGCCTGATCTCCTGCTCAAGGGGCGGCTCATGGATGGGGAAGGTGGGGGTGGGGTGATTTTGCATGGGCCGATTCTGGCCTCTCTTCCGCCGTTTTCAATCGTGCTTCATTTTTTCTGGCAGGAAGGGAGCATGGACGTGGGATCTCAGATTTCGGACGTCATTTAATCAGGACAGCGGCACGTCCTTCACGGCGTGCAGCCGCATCACCTGCCGCGTCCGCGGCACCCTCCGCAGCTGCCCGAGCAGCGAAGGAGGGCGCCCTCCGATCACCTCTTCACTGTTGAGCTTTCCTCCCACACCCGCACGCTTTCCGGCATGTCAAAGGAACGCTACATCCAGGCCAAGCAGCGCTGGGCCGAAAAGCAACGGGCGGCCGGCGTGACCGCCCGCCAGGTCCGCTCGGAGGACCGCCTCCCGCCCGGCCAGAAACTCACCGACGGTTTCCCGGTGCTCGACCTCGGCATCCAGCCCGTCCCCCCCCTCGACCAATGGTCCCTCGAGATCAATGGCCTGGTCGAGGCGCCCCGCACCCTTTCCTGGGCCGACTTCCTGGCGCTTCCCCAGGTTGATGATGTCAGCGACTACCATTGCGTGACCACCTGGAGCAAATTCGACTGCGCCTGGCGCGGCGTCTCCTTCCTCAGCCTTTACGAGCTCGTGCGTCCGACCGCCGCCGCAGCCTTCGTGTACTTCACCAGCCGCGACGGCTACTCCACCAATGTCCCCCTGGAGAAGTGCCTCGACGACGACGTCCTCATCGCCACGCACTTTGACGGCAAGCCGCTGACCCCCGAGCACGGCGCGCCCGCCCGCGTGATCATTCCCAAGCTCTACGCCTGGAAGGGCGCCAAGTTCCTGAGCGGAATCGAATTCCTCGCCGAGGACCGTCTCGGCTTCTGGGAACTGCGCGGTTACAGCAACGGCGGCGATCCCTGGACAGAGGACCGTTACGCCTGAGGCTGCGGAGGGTCGTCCTCCGACTTCGGTGCCGCCGTCTTGGCCGGCTTGCGCTTGGCCTTGTCCCTCCAGATCAGATGGGTGCCGAAATAGCCCAGGATGCCCAGGGCCATTCCCAGTACCAGCGCCCCGAGGTACAGCGCCACAAACTCGCGCCAGGAAAGCGCTGTCAGCGCGTCCTTCCAGGACTCCGCGTGCACGATGCCACCCACCACACGCTCCACGTGTTCGATGACCAGCGACGGTGAGTCGCCAAAGAGCAGCCTCCCCACAAAATAGCAGGCCGAGAGCTGGAAGATCGCCGTGGCCGGGTTCGAGAGGTACTGCAGCAGGAAGCAGACGGGCAGGTTCGCGCGGAAATAGAAGCCCACGCCGCAGGCGATGAGGGATTGCAGCGGCAGGAAGGGAATGGCCGTCACCGGCATGCCGACCAGCCAGGCCCTCGCCAGGCTCTCGCGATCGGGAAACCACATCTCACGCTCCAGCAGACGATCCCCGAGTTTGGAGTGGAGGAATCCCCCGCGCAACTTGTGCCGGGATATGCCCCAGCGGTGCAGGCGCCTCATCGTCCAACGGAATGTCATTAGGGGGAGTCCGCAAAAACGAAGCGTAATGCTGGCACTGTCAACGTCGGGCCGTGAGCTTCTTGTAACAATTATGCTTTCAACGATTAATCCCATGGCCTTTTATGGGGGGCGTCCGTGAGGCTCCCAACCCTGCAGACCCCATGACACCCGGCCCTTTACGGGCCCTTCCCCAAAGTGCCTTCCCCGTTTACAGCCTTACTTCCCTGGGTGCTCCTCTGCCTGTGCTATCTGCTGGGTGGAGTGATGCCCGGCTATTGGCTCGTGCGTTGGCGCACGGGCCATGATGTGCGCGAACAGGGCAGTGGCGGCACGGGAGCGACCAATGTGGGACGCGTGCTGGGTGGCGCCGGCTTCATTGTGGTGCTGCTGCTCGACGCCCTGAAGGGAGCCCCGGCGGTGCTCGTGGCGCGTTGGCTTTGCGGGGCGGAAGCCTGGGTGCCCTGGGCCGCCGCCCTGTCCGTCGTCACCGGGCATGTCTGGCCGGTCTTCCTTTCATTCCGCGGGGGCAAGGGAGTGGCCACCCTTGTCGGCGCCTGGCTGGTCCTGCAGCCCGCCGCCTTCCTGTTTTGTGTGCCCGTCTTTGCGGTCGCCTGGCTCTTCCTGCGACGCTTCACCCTGGCCGGGCTCTGCGGGCTATGCCTCCTGCCCACCGGCACCGCCTGGGCTGCCGGCTGGGCCAGGCTCCCTGCGCTCTGGGCCGGCCTTTGCCTCCTTGTGGTCCTGTTTGCCCACAAGGAACACCTCCGCCGCTGGCTGCATCCACAGGCCGCCGACTAGCACGGGGAGGGCACCCCCGGCCGTCCTGGCTGTCCTTCGCCCGCCCTTCCCTTTTCGTCGTCTTTCCTCGTTTCCCCAGTCTCCGCCTCCATCAACCCCCTTTTCCCATGAATGACTCCGAACGCTCCCTGGTGATCAAACTGGCCGGTGAAGAGTGGGAGTTTGAGCAGATCCATCGGCTCAACTACCGCACCTTCGTGGAGGAAATTCCGCAGCATGCGCCCAATCCCGATGGCCGCCTCGTGGACCGTTTCCACGACGAGAACACCTACGTCATCTGCCTCAACGGCCGCCAGCTCGTGGGCATGCTCGCCCTGCGCGCCAAGCGCCCCTTCTCGCTCGATTCGAAGGTGCCGCGCCTCGACCAGCATCTCCCCGCCGGGCGCGTTCCCGTCGAATGCCGCCTGCTCTCCGTGGAGCGCGAGTTTCGCAAGACCGCCGTCTTCACCCAGCTCTTCGAGTTCACGGTGCGCCATTGCCTTTCCGAGGGCTACGACCTCGCCGTCATCTCCGGCACCACCCGCCAGCTGCGCCTCTACCGCCACCTGGGCTTCCTTCCCTTCGGGCCGCTCGTCGGCACCGAGGAGGCCTCCTACCAGCCCATGTACCTCACGCTCGAGGACTTTGGCCGCACCGTCGAGAAGAGCGCCGCCCTGCGCAACGCCTTCTCCGAGATCCCCGCCGAACAGCACGAGCTGAATTTCCTCCCCGGCCCCGTGATCGTGTCGCCCGTCGTGCGCGACGCCTTCTGCCGCCCCGCCGTCTCCCACCGCGGCAAGCTCTTCCTCTCGCGCATGGCCACCCTGCGCACCGGACTCTGCCACCTGACCGGTGCGCGCGAGGTGCAGGTGCTGCTCGGCTCAGGCTCCCTTGCCAACGAGGTGGTCGCCGCCCAGCTCTCCCTGCGCCCCGAGACTGGCCTCGTCATCTCCAACGGCGAGTTCGGCGAGCGCCTCGCCGGCAATGCCCGTCGCGCCAACCTGCGCTTCGACTGGCTGCGCCTCTCCTGGGGCTCCACCATCGACCTCGACCAGGTCGCGCTCTTCATGAGCCGCCTGCCCCGCGGGGGCTGGGTCTGGATGGTCCACCATGAGACCTCGACCGGCGTGCTCAACCCGCTGTCCCGCGTGCGCGAGCTATGCGTGCAGCACGGGCTCCACCTCTGCGCCGACTGCATCAGCTCCGTGGGCGCCATGCCCGTCGACCTGCGCGGTATCCACCTGGCCACTACAGCGAGCGGCAAGGGCCTCGGCTCCTATCCGGGGCTGTCGATGGTCTTCCACGATTACACCCCCAAGTCCCAGCCCACGCGCCTGCCCGGCTACCTCGACCTGGGCCACTGGTACGAGAACGCCAGCGTGCCGCACACGCATTCCTCGAACCTGGTCAACGCCCTCGCCGTCGCCGTCTCGCACGCCACCTCCGAGCGCATGCAACGCATCGCCGACAACGCCGCCTGGCTGCGCACCAGCCTCGTCGAGGCCGGCTTCCAGGTGCTCGCCCTGGGCGACTCCGCCAGCCCCGGCATCGTCACCCTCGTCATGGGCGGCGACACCGGCATGAAGGCCGCCGAGCTGGGCGACGAACTGGAGATGCGTGGTTTCTGGCTCAGTTACAGGAGCTCCTACCTGCTTGAGCGCAATTGGATACAGGTCGCCCTCCTGGGTGATCCCGAGCGCGAGAAGCTGGAGAAACTGCTGCGCGTGATGCGCGTGGTGTGCGGGCGCCGCAAGGCTTCGCACGATTCGGTTTGCGCGGCGGATAAATCTCAACTCAGTGGCTGACCGTCATGGCGAACACACCTCTCGTTGGCATCATCATGGGCAGCACGTCCGATTGGGACACCATGCAACACGTCGCGCTCACCCTCGACCTTCTCAAGGTTCCCTATGAGAAGCGCGTGATCAGCGCTCACCGCACCCCGGACCTTGCCCTGGAATATTGCCGCAGCGCCGAATCGCGCGGCCTCAAGACGATCATCGCCGGCGCCGGTGGTGCCGCGCACCTCGCAGGTGTCGCCGCCGCCTTCACCGCCCTGCCCGTGATCGGCGTTCCCATGGAGTCCCAGTCCCTCAAGGGCATGGACTCGCTCCTGTCCATGGTCCAGATGCCCGGCGGCATCCCCGTGGCCACCTTCGCCATCGGCAAGCCCGGCGCCATCAACGCCGCCCTCTTCGCCGCCGCCATGCTCGGCCTGAGCGATCCGGCCATCAAGGCCGCCGTGGACGACTACCGCGCCACGCAGACCCGCAAGGTCACCGAATCCAAGCTGCCCTGAACAGGAGTCTTGGCACCGGCCTCAGGCCCGTGTTGACCCGGGGGGCAGGCGAGTCCATGGTTTCCTCGTCCCTTCATGACCGCTGCCCCC
>JAHFTI010000364.1 GCA_023265535.1 Opitutaceae bacterium | reverse complement strand
GGCCCCGGCTCCACCCAGTGGGGGGCCAATGCGGTCAATGGCGTGATCAGCATGAGTTCCAAGAACGCCCATGACACCCTGGGCTCCCTGCTGATGGTGGCGGCCGGCGACCAGACCGAGGCATTCGTCGAGGCCCGCCATGGCTTCAGGCTCAACGCATCCACCGCCATGCGCGTCTATGCGAAGGTGCAGGAAGAGCACGATTATGGCATCCGAGAGGAAGGCTCCTCGACGGGCTGGCGCGCCCGCCTGGCAGGCTTCCGCAGCGACTGGCAGTCCGCCTCCGGCTCCTCACTTACCTGGATCACCGAGGCACGCCTCACCCTCGTGGGCAACAACGCCAGCATTCCCTCCTTTGCCGCCCCCTACTCCATCATGCGCCACGAGGATTACCGCGTGGGCTCCTACATGTCGCTGGCCAAGTGGGTCCAGCCGGTGGGTGAGGAGGCCAAGCTCACGGTGCAGGCCTACTTCGACCGCTCCGACCGCTCCGCCATCAAGTTCGGCGAGGACCGCACCGTGATGGACTTCGATGCACAGCTTCAGTTGCTCCCGCTTCCGCGACACGAACTGGTGCTTGGCCTCGGCTTCCGCGAGGACCGCGATCGGCTCACCCCCAGCATCGCCTACGACTACTCCATTCCGGCCGACTCCTCGAAGATCTTCAGCGCCTTCATCCAGGACGAGATCACCCTCGTGCCCGAGTACCTGAAACTCAGCGCCGGCATCAAGTTTGAGAAGGGCAGTCTCTTCGGCTGGGAGCCGCAGCCCAGCCTGCGACTGGTACTCACTCCCAGCGAAAAGCACAGCCTCTGGGCTAGCCTCACACGCGCGGCCCGCACTCCCTCCCGCTCGGAACGCGCCATGCGCATGTTCCACGCGGTGGTCCCCGCCTACGGCGAGGGTGGCCTGCCCACAGCCGTGTTCCTCACCGGTACTCCGGGCTTTGAAACCGAACATCTCGCCGCACTCGAGTTCGGCTACCGCACCCAGCCCGTGCGTGAACTGTCCTTCGACGCCTCCATCTACTGGAACCGCTACACCCACCTGCGCGACATCAACGCCACGCCGACCGGGACCAGCAACACTCCCACGCCGCACCAGTCGCTCGACTCCTTTTTCATCAACGCGATGTCCGGCTACACCTATGGCGCGGAACTCTCCACACGCTGGCATCCCAGCCCCAAGCTGCATATCGACGCCACCTTCACAACCATCCGCTACGACCTTAAGGACAAGACCCCCATCCTGCCCTACCCCGCCGCGGCCACGAAGGGCACCACACCCCGCTATCAGGCCGGCCTGCGCACCCAGTGGAATATCGCCCCCCACGTGTCGCTCAACCTGTTCTACTCCTACAGGAGCGCGCTCACTTTCGCCTCGATTCCCGCCTACTCGGGCCTCGATGCCTGCCTCTCCTGGAAGGCCACCGACAACCTGGAGGTCTCCGTCGTCGGCCAGGACCTCCTCGATCCCAGCCACGCTGAATTCCCCGCCTACTTCCTTTCGAGTTCGGTCCGCGAGATCGCCCGCTCCTACCACCTGCGCCTGAGCGTACGCTTCTGAGCTTCCACACCGAACCCAGCCACGTCCACCGCCCAAGTCCCAGTTCTCATGCCCCCCCGTTCTCCAGCCTTGCGATGCCCCGGTGCCACGATTGTGGCCCGTTGCCTCCTGCTGCTGGCCCTGGGGCTGTTCTGGGTGCCCGCCTCCCAGGCCGCGCAACCTCCCCCCGACAAACAGGTGGTGCGCAGGATCCAGGCGGGGTTCCTCTACAATTTCATACGCTTCGCCAACTGGCCCGCCACCAGCCTGCCCAAGGACGCACCGCTGGTCATCGCCATCCTCGGGGATGCGAGCTCGGCCGAGATCCTCAGGCACGAGCTCAACGACAAGAAATATGAAACGCATCCCATCGTGGCCAAGACCGTCGAGGCGGACGATCCCTTGGAGGGCGTGCATATGGTCTTCCTCCTGAAGAAGGCGCCGCTGACCCCGGCCGAACTCAGCGCCCGCCTGGGCAAACGCCCCGTCCTCACCATTGGTGAGGCGGAGAACTTCACCCAAAGCGGGGGCATGATCCGCCTCTTCCTGCAGAATGACACCTTCCATTTCTCACTCAACCTGAGGGCCGCGCGTGAGGCGGGCATCAACCTGAGCAGCCAACTCGACTCCATGGCCGATCGAGAAAACCCCTGAGTTCCCCACAGGTCCCATGGCCGGACTTCTCCTCAATCACCTCTCGCTGCGGCTCAAGCTGCTGCTGACTGTGCTCTGCGCCTCGCTTCTGAGCTCGGTGATCGCGGGCAGTGCACTTTTCATTTTCCAGGCCATTTCATTGCGGCAGGAATTCACCGAGCACGTCGTCGCGCTCGCCCGCATCGTCGCGCCCTACTCCGCCGCCCCCGTCGCCTTCGGTGACCAGTCGGGCATCGATCGCGCCCTCGACGCACTGCGCGCCAAACCGGAGCTTGTCGCCGCCGCCATCATCGCCCCCGACGAGGCGGTCCTCGGCTTTGTCGGGAAGGTTCCACCGGGAATTCAGCAGCGTCCCGCCCCGGGCGGCGCCGCCGTTCGTGGCTGGCAGGTGCACGTCACCGAACCGATCATGGCCAAGAGCGAAACACTCGGCATGCTCTACTTCGTAGCCGATTTCCGGCCCGTGTTCATGGCCTCGGTCTGGAAATTCCTCCCCACCTTGGGCGTCGTGCTCATCCTGACCATCGCCACCGCCGGCTTCGGCACCGTCTTCGTCAGCCGAATGCTCACGCGCCGGATCGCCACCCTGGCGGAAACGGCGGGACGGATCACTGCGGGCAATGACTACTCCCTGCGCGCCCCCGACACCGGCCCCGACGAAATCGGCACCCTCACCCAGTCCTTCAACAAGATGCTCGCCCAGCTGGAGTCCAACGACTCCTCCCTGCGCTCCACGAATGCAGCCCTCACCACCGAGATCAGGGAACGCGAGCGCCTCCAGGCCGAGCTTCTCGAATCCTCCCGTCTCGCCGGCATGGCCGAGATCGCCACGGGAGTCCTGCACAACGTCGGCAACGTGCTGAACAGCGTGAACGTCTCCGCGGGCATCATCCGCGACCAGCTCGCCGCCTCCCAACTCGACAAGCTCCGCCTCTCCGCGGAACTCATCCAGGCCAACAGGGACCGCCTCGGCGAATTTTTCATCCAGGACCCCCGCGGCCGACTTCTGCCCGAGTTCCTGTCCGAGCTCGCCCGCCAACTCGCCGACGAACACGGCACCTTCGCCGGGGAGCTCCTCAACCTCACCCGCAACATCGAGCACATCAAGGGCATCGTCGTCCTCCAGCAAAACTACGCCAAATCCACAGCCGTCGTCGAGGAGGTATCCTCCGCCGAGGTCTTCGAGCACGCCCTGCTCATCAACCAGGCCCTGCTCGCCAAGCTCCATGTTCGGCTCTGCCGCGACTTCTGCGCACCGCCCCCCGTGCTCTTCATCGACAGGCACAAGCTCCTGCAGATCCTCATCAACCTGGTCTCCAATGCGGCCCAGGCCACTCTCCCCAACGCCCCCGAAAATCGCAGGCTGCAGGTAGGCATCTCGCTGAACCTCGACAGCACGGCCTCATTCATCGTCGCCGACAACGGCACCGGGATCGCCCCGGAAATCATGCCGCGCCTCTTCACCCAGGGCTTCACCACCCGACCCGAGGGCCATGGCTTCGGCCTGCACAGCGCGGCCCTCGCCGCAAAGGCGATCGGCGGCACCATCACCCCCTCCAGCAGCGGCCCGGGCACCGGCGCCACCTTCATTGTCACCGTCCCCCTCTGCTCCAAGACTGTTTCCCTATGATCGACCTTCCTCACGGAAACCAGCTGCGCATCCTGGTCATCGACGACCTTCCTGCCATCCACGAGGATTTCAGGAAAATTCTCCAGCCGATCGGGCCGGCCCAGTCCATCCTCGACAAGGCCTCCATCATCTTCGGCACCAGCGCCACCGCCGCCCAGCCGCCCCGCTTCCGCCTCGACTCAGCCTTCCAGGGAGAGGAGGGCCTCGCCCTCGTCAGCAAGGCCCTCGCCGAGAAACGCCCCTATTCCCTCGCCTTTGTAGACATGCGCATGCCCCCCGGCTGGGACGGCCTCGAGACCGTCCGCCGCCTCTGGCAGGTCGATCCGCGCCTGCAGATCGTCATCTGCACCGCCCACTCCGACTACACCTGGTCCGACTTCAACGCCGCCCTGGGCACCTCCGACAATCTCATCATCCTCAAGAAGCCCTTCGACAACATCGAGGTCCAGCAGCTCTCCCACGCTCTCACCAGCAAGTGGCTGCTCGCCCGCGAACTCGACGCACACATCGCCTCCCTCGACGAACTCGTACGCAACCGCACCGCCGAGCTTTCCCGCGCCAACGAGGAACTGCGTGCCAGCGACGAGCGCTTCCGCCAGACCCTCGCCGCCGCCCAGCAGGGTCTCTACGACCTGCGCGTCCCCACACGCGAGATCCGCACCACCCCCGAGTATGCCCGCATCCTCGGCCAGCAGCCGGACACCTTCGTCGAGAGCTTCGATGCCTGGCTCGCGCGCATGTCCCCCGAGGACCGCCCCCGCGTCGAGGCCGAATACAACGAATACATCCGCGGTTCCGCCTCCTTCTTTACCCTGGAATACCGGCAGCTCAGCGCCACGGGGTCCACGCTCTGGATCCTCATGCGCGGCAATGTCGTCGCCCGCGACGAGCAGGGCCATCCGCTGCGCATCCTGGGAACGATCACCGACATCACCGAACGGCAGATCGCCGAGCTGCGCCTCCAGCGCTCGCAGCGGCTCGAGTGCATCGGCTCCCTCACCAGCGGCATCGCCCACGACATCAACAACGCGCTTGTCCCCCAGCTCTCCGGCATCTCGCTCCTGCGCCCCTTCGTCTCCCCGGACAAGTCCGAGCTCCTCGACCTGATGGCAATCAGCGCCAACCGAGCGGCCTCCATG
>JAHFTI010000363.1 GCA_023265535.1 Opitutaceae bacterium | reverse complement strand
GGGCCTGGGCAAGGGCCTGCGCGTGTGGAACTCCCACGGCGACCGCCTCATCTCCCTGCCCAAGGGCTTCCAGGCCATCGGCACCACCGAGAACAGCGAGTATGCCGCGATCGAGGACAAGAAGCGCAATTTCTTCGGCATCCAGTTCCACCCCGAGGTCTCGCACTCCGAGCGCGGGGTGGAGGTGCTCCGCAACTTCATCGTGGACGTCTGCGGGGCCAGCCAGGACTGGAACACCAAGGACTTCATCAAGCATTCTGTCGCCGAGATCCGCAAGAAGGTCGGCAAGGCCCACGTCATCCTCGGCCTCTCCGGCGGCGTGGATTCCTCGGTCGCCGCCGCGCTCATCCACAAGGCGATCGGCAAGCAGCTCACCTGCATTTTTGTCGACAACGGCCTGCTCCGAAAGGGCGAGCGCGAGTACGTCGAGCAGCTCTACGCCAAGCATTTCAAGATCGACCTGCGCGTGGTCGACGCCAGCAAGCTCTTCCTCGACCGCCTCAAGGGCGTCAGCGACCCGGAGAAGAAGCGCAAGATCATCGGCGTCTCCTTCGTCGAGGTCTTCGAGGAGAACATCAAGAAGATCGGCAAGGGCGTGCACGCCGAGTTCCTCGCGCAGGGCACCCTTTACCCGGATGTCATCGAGAGCGTGGCCATCGGCAACAATCCCGCCGCCCTCATCAAGTCCCACCACAATGTCGGCGGCCTGCCCGAGCGCATGAAGCTCAAGCTGCTCGAGCCGCTGCGTGAGCTCTTCAAGGACGAGGTTCGTGCCGTCGGCACCGCCTGCGGCCTGCCCAAGGAGGTCGTCTGGCGCCAGCCCTTCCCCGGCCCCGGCCTCGGTGTGCGCGTGCTCGGTGCGATCGAGCCCGAACAGCTCGAGATCCTGCGCAATGCCGACTTCATTCTCCAGGAGGAGATGATGAAGCACGACTGGTACTACAAGGTGTGGCAGTCCTTCTGCGTCTTCCTGCCGGTCAAGTCCGTGGGCGTCATCGGCGACGAGCGCAACTACTCCTATGTCATCGCCGTGCGCGTCGTCGAAAGCGTGGATGCGATGACCGCCGACTGGACCCGCCTGCCCTACGACCTGCTCCAGGTGATCTCCAACCGCATCACCAACGAGGTGCGCGGTGTGTCGCGCGTGGTGCTGGACATCAGCTCCAAGCCGCCGGCAACGATCGAGTGGGAGTGACGAGCGGGCCCTTAAGGCCTTCTGGTAATTACCTGACAAGATTTGCGTGGGGCGCCCGTGGTTTCGGCTGCGACGGCCCGGTCCATCTTTCTGACCGGCGCCGTTTTATCCCGCATGCGGCAAACGTATTGCAATGGCGGATACGTCTAGGGTGTTTACCCTACGCAATTCCCGCTGTTGCAGCTCGGGAGTGGCACCTCTCAGCTGGAGTGGATGCCAGGTGCCGCACTCACAATCCAGGGACGCATTGTCGGTTTTTGCCGACGGCTGTCGCCACTGGCTGGCCGGGTGTGCCGCGAGGCTGGGCGTGGTGCCTTGGTGTTCGCGGTTTTCTGCATGGCAGGCGTCGTCCTGGCCACGGTGCCGACGGGAGTGCCCTCCAGCGCGGCGATGGCGCAGGGCGGCAGCGGGGCGGGCCCGGGTGCGCCGCCCTCCGAGACCCCTGCCAGGCTCGAGGAGGTGAGGATCTCCATGAACATCGACGGCTACCCCTATTCCTTTCTCGGGGAGGATGGGCAGATGCAGGGGTTCTCGGTGGAGCTCAGCCAGGCGATCGCGCGTGTGATGCAGTTTCGGATACGCGTCGTGCCGGGTGACGCGGACGCCACTTCGCAGAACTTTCTCGATGGCAAGGCGGATGCCATCCAGGTCTTCTATCGCAATGCCGAGCGGGAGGCGAAAGCGGAATTCTCGCAGCCCTACCTTCGGCTCTGGGGCTCGATCATTGTGCGGCGTGATGACAAGCGCATCCGTGGCATCTCGGACCTGGCGGGCCGGAGGGTGCTGGTGCCGAGGAACAACCTGGGGGAGGGTTTTCTCCGCGAGAGGGGCTTCAGGGATGAGATCGTGCTGGTCGAATCGGTTGAGGTGGCGGTCAGGATGCTCAGCAACGGGGAGGGCGATGCGACGATCGCCACCCGGCTCACGGCCCTGAGCCTGGCCAGGCGTGTGGGGATGGACAACCTCGAGCCGCGCGGCCCGTCGCTCGACGGCTACTATGCGGACTACTGCTATGCCGTGCACAAGGGGGATCTGCGGCTCCTGGAGGTGTTCAACCAGGGGCTGGCGGCGGTTCGCAGCTCAGGGGAGTTCGACCGCATCTATGACAAATGGTTTGGCCACATTGAGCACAAGGGCTACTCCGAGACCGAGATCCTCGGGGCCCTGCTCGTTGGAATTTCCGTGGCGTTGGGAGTCGCGATCGTGTCAGCCGTGCGCCGCAGGAGGCTGATGGTGGAACTGCGCGGGCGGGAGGAGCTGTACCGCGGGGTCTTTGAGTCCGCGCATGAGGCCTTCATCGTGCTCGGTCCAGGCAGGAGCGCCTCGGCGCCGATGGAGTTGCAGCAGGCCAATGCGGCGGCGCGCCGTTGCCTGGGTTTCCCCTCGCCGCTTCCCGAGGCCTGCACGCTGCCTGCGCTCCTTCCCCATGATGCCGCGCTCTGCGAACGCGTGGCTGCGGCCTTGGCGAACCGGGGACCGCGTGTTTTTGAGCATGAGCATCCCGCGGGTGAGCTGCGTCGCCACCTGGTGGTCTCGATCACCCCGGTCGGCTCCCGCGCGCTGCTGGTGCTGACGGACCTCACGGAGATCAAGGCGGCGCAGGAGCTCCTCCTGCGCAGCGAGCAGCAGCTGCAGCAGACGCAGAAGCTGGAGGCCATCGGCACCCTGGCGGGCGGCGTGGCGCACGACTTCAACAACATCCTCACGGGCATCATGGGCAACGTGGAACTGGCGCGGATGGACCTGGAGGACGGCACGGACCCGCGCACCTCGATCGACCAGATCATGCTCAGTGCCGAGCGGGCGCGCCAGCTGGTGCGCCAGATCCTCACCTTCTCGCGCAAGACCGAGGCGCAGCGGGAGCTGGTCGACCCCTCGACGATCGTGGCGGAGGCCCTGCGTTTCGTGCGCGCGGCCACGCCCTCGTCGATCACAATTCGTCACCAGAAAGCGGATACACTGCCGCGTGTCGAGGCGGACCCCACGCAGCTGCACCAGGTCATCATGAACCTGTGCACCAACGCGGTGCATGCGATGGCGGGCGGCAACGGCACGCTCGAGGTCACGGAGGAGGCCGTCTCGGTCGATCCCGCCACCTCGGGGATGAACGTGGCGCTCGAGAGCGGCGACTACGTGAAGCTGTCCGTGCGCGACACCGGCTGCGGCATGGAGGCCGAGGTGTTGCAGCGCATCTTCGACCCCTTCTTCACCACGAAGGCGCCCGGTGAGGGAACGGGCCTGGGCCTGTCGGTGGTGCATGGCATCGTGCGCAAGCATGGCGGGGCCATCACGGTGTACAGCCAGCCGGGGCAGGGCACGGTGTTCCACGTCTACCTGCCCGCCGGCCGCGTCATCACGGCGGCGCAGGGCAATGCCACTGCTGCGGGAGGTCTGGTCCTTGGCAACGGGGAGCAGATCCTGCTGGTCGATGACGAGCCGGTCATCGTGAAGGCGACGCGCCTGATGCTGCAGCGGCTCGGCTACGAGGTCACCGGCTTCACGACGCCCGTGGAGGCGGAGGAGTCCTTCCGTTCGGCCCCCGAACGCTTCGACCTGCTGATCACCGACCTGACCATGCCCGGCATAAGCGGGATCGACCTGGCCGACCGCATCCACAAGGTGCGCCCCGGCCTGCCGGTGCTCCTGATGAGCGGCTTCATCGGGGAGATCGACCTGGAACGCATCAAGCGGCACAGCTTCGCCGGGGTGGTGGACAAGCCCCTCTCGCTGTCGGTCCTCAGCAAGCGCGTGCGCGAGGCGCTGCAGTCGGATATCGCGTCGATGCTGTGAGTGCAGACGATGGAGTGTGGCAGGGCTTTTGACCGGCTTCGGTGCTGGAGTGAGGGGAGTGCGGGCTCAGTCCCCGATGCGCACCCTGTCGGCGGCGCTGTGTGCGCGGATCTCGGGGACGTACATGGCCTCGATGGTGGCGGGAAGAAGGCGGAAGTCGCCTGCGTGCACTGCCGTGAGGGGTAGCCGCAGGCTCCATTCACCGGCTTCGACGGAGGGGATGAAGACAATGCTGCAGTCGTCGTATTCCTCACGGTAGAGGCACCTGCCGAAGGGCTGTGAATCGTCCTTTTTGGAATTGGGCTGTTGGCGTTGAGCGAAGGGGCGTTCCCCGTCTCCCGGGGCGAGCGGGCTCAGGATGGCATCCCAGGCGCTCAGCGGATTGAGGGGTTCGCAGCCTGCGGCCTTGGGGATTTTCACCATGAGGTAATCGCAGTCGTGCGGGACCTTGAGGGTGATCTCCGCTTGGACGCTGGTGCCCCGGGCCACAGGCTGGGTGGCAATGGTGCGTTCCAGTGTGCCGGGCGAGGGGCCCAGCAATCCTGGCTTGGGTGTGGTCGCCAGGAGGTGCCGTTGAAGGGATACCAGGTTGCCTGCCGCCTGTGTTGATTCGGAGCGGCTCCAGGCATTGGCCAGGGCCGAGGCATAGACCGTGGACTTGCCGGAGAGGCGACGGATTTCCAGCGAGTTTTCGCCCGGGCGCAGCAGCGTCGCGGCCACGGGCACGGAGACAGGGCCGGAGAGTAGCGTCTCTGCGTCAAAACGGTGTTCCCCCAGCGGGGAGCCGTTGAGGGACAGGGCCACCTTTGCGTCAGCTCCGAGCTCGCCGCGCACCGAGAGGAAGCGGGAGAGGGCGAGTACGGCGAAGGCGGTGTCACGGGTGTTGGTCCATTGGCTGCCCTTGCGATTGGGCGCGAGCCAGTGCGCCGCCGGGTCGACGAGCGGATGGGCGGGCTCGAGCTGCAGCAGGGCCAGCAGGGTGAAGGCGGTCGCCTCGACGGA
>JAHFTI010000362.1 GCA_023265535.1 Opitutaceae bacterium | reverse complement strand
TCCCGACCTCCGTACCTCCGCAGCTCCCACGCGCCCCGCACGCTTAACGCTTCTCAAGCCGCCACCACTTCCCCAAGCTCCCCACCCATGGAGTTCCCGCAGAATCCCGCCGCACCCGTCCGCACGCAGAAGAAAAAGCCGAGCTACCCCATCAGCCCGGCCTTGCGTGAATACCTGGTCCGCTACCGCCGCGACAAGAAACTCCCCGTCTCCTACGACCGCCTCCGCCGCTTCTCGGAGAGCGCCCCCCTCACCGACGTCGACGGCAAGCCCACCTTCTGGGAGACCGTCGTGTACGACCGCTTCGAGATGGATTCCCTCAACGAGGACCTGAAGTACATGTACGCCCTCCTGCGCGTGGACGGCGACCTGTCGGTCATGAACCACCTCTACATCGACCGCATCGACTACTGCGCCTTCGGCAACTCCGCCCCCTTCCGCATCCGCATCGTCAACCGCTACAACGACAATCCCGACCACTTCTACGTCAAGCGCGGCGACGCCTCCCGCATCTACGGCCTCGAGCTCGAGCACCTGCTCTCCCCCAACCGCATGCTCTACCTCACCTGCGGCGACACCCTCGTCGAGGAACACGTCGCGGGCATCCCGGGCGACGTCTTCATCAACCGCTGGCTCAACAGCGACGAGCTGCGCCCCATCCGCGTCGCCAAGGAACTCGTGAAATTCAACGAGCGCTGCTTCGTCCGCCTGCTCGGCGACATGCGCAGCTACAACTTCGTCGTCGTCATCACCCCCGACTTCGAGGGCGCCCAGATCCGCATCCGCGCCATGGACTTTGACCAGCAGACCTACGAGGGCCGCCTGAACTTCTACCGCCCCCAGTTCTTCCGCGACAACCAGCCGCTGGTCATGTACTGCCTCAAGCACCTCAACATCGAGACCGCCCGCCAGTACCAGCGCGAGGAACAGGTGCTCATGCTGCAGCGCCTCGCCATCGTGAAGGACCGCATCGAGCAGCTCCTCGCGGCCATGTCGGGCGACCGACTCTCCACCGAGGAACACTTCCAGGAATTGCGCGCCGCCCTCGCCGACCACTACAAGCGCCCCAGCTACGAGCGGTGCCAGTCCATGGGCGACCTCGTGCGCGAGAACCTCGAGACCATCCGCCTCAACGTCTCCGCCGTCCCCGGCCTCGGCGGCCCCGGCCAGCGTCACGAGGTGGAGTAAGTCCGTCAGCTCCAAGGTCCGAAAGGCCGCGGGGGGCCTATGTCTTTCGACATAGCCCACGGCATGGCTTTTGCCTGTTTGATAGTGGCGCTCCTGCGTGAGTTACACACGGGTGCGAACTTGGCGTCGAACCTTCACGCCGTTCGCAAAACCCCATCCCCCCCCCAAAGACCACCATGAAGAATACTCGCGCCCTTGTCGCTGGTTTGCTTGCCGCTGCTGCACCGCTGCACGGCTTGCTCGCCCAGACAACAGTTCCCTCCGCCGCCCCGCAACCCGAGCCCGAGGAAACCACCATCGTCCTCTCACCCTTCGATGTCAGCTCCCAGAAGGACACCGGCTACCAGGTCACGGAAACCCTCGCCGGCATACGCATCCGCACCGACCTCAGGGACGTGGGCTCCGCGATCAGCGTCGTCACCAAGGATTTCATGCAGGACATCGGCGCCACCGGCAGCGCCTCCCTGCTCCAGTACACCACCAACGCCGAAGTCGCCGGCACCCTCGGCACCTTTGCCGGCATGGGCAACGGCCAGACCCTCTTCGAGGGCAACTCGGTCAACGTCAACCAGCGCCTCCGCGGCATCGGCTCCGCCGACAACACGCGCGACTACTTCCTCACCGACATCCCCTGGGACTCCTACAACGTCGACCGCATCGACATCCAGCGCGGCCCGAATTCGATCCTCTTCGGACTCGGCAGCCCTGCCGGCATCATGAATGCGTCCACCCACAACGCAGAGTTCCGCAACCTCGGCAGTGTCGAATTGAGGACCGGCTCCTACGGCAGCCTCCGCTCCTCCCTCGACGTCAACCAGGTCCTCCTCAGGAACAAGCTCGCCCTGCGCCTCGACGGCCTGTGGAGCCGCGAGAAATTCCAGCAGAAGCCCGCCTACCAGGATGACCAGCGCCTCTCGGGCGCGCTGCGTTGGGACCCCAAGCTCTTCGGCCCCGATGCCAACACCAGCATCAGGATCAAGGGCGAAAAAGGTAAGATCGAGGCCAACAGGCCCCGCACCTCCACCCCCTACGACAGCGTCACCCCCTGGTTCACCCCCACCGCAAATGGCGGCGCCGGCGGCATCATCGTCGACAACGTCTATGCCCTGGGCTCAAACGCCTCCACGACCAGCCCCTGGCTCGGCAACATCTCCGGCCAGCAGACGCCCACCTACTTCATCAATGGCAGCGACGGCGCCATCCAGTCCATCAACGCCGGCTACATCAACAACGGCTACCTCAAGAACGACGGCACCTATGCCGGCCCCAGCAACAACGCCCCCGGCCAGCGTTACGGCGAGATCATCTTCGGCCTCGGCGGCTACAAGGACTACGCCTTCAACGCCAAGCTGCCATACGCCACCTACGCCCAGTACAAGAACAAGATGCTGATGGATCCATCAGTGTTCGACTTCTACAACAACCTCATCGACGGCCCCAACAAGGGGCAGACCGCCGACTGGACCACCTACAATATCTCGGTCTCGCAGACCGGCTGGAAGGATCGCGTCGGCGTGGAGTTGGCGTACGACTACCAGCGTTACAAGAGCGGCAACTGGAGCCTGCTCGGCGGCGCCCCCACCCTCAATATCGACGTCACCAAGGAAATGCAGGACGGCAACGCCAACCCGAATTTCGGGCGCGCCTTCCTCAGTTCCAGCAACGGCGGCACGGGTGGCTCCGGCTTCAGCGAGCGCTCGAGTTTCCGCGCCTCGGGCTTCGCGGAAATCCGCGCCACCGACTTCACCGGCAAACAGCTGCTCGTGGACATCTTCGGCCGCCACAAGATCAACTTCGTCGGCAGCCGTGAGGTCAACCACACCGAGAACCGCACCTGGAACCGCTACGCCAACGACAACGTCTGGGACGCCTTCTGGACCAAGACCACCGGCCTCACCAACCTCTTCACCAACCGGGCGCCCGTCTCCCTCGTCTACGTCAGCCCCGCCCTTTCCTCGGCCTCCGGCGCGAACATTTCGCGCATCAACAGCACGATCAAGCTGAGCGACGGCCCGGTCTATCTCTTCGATTCCACCTGGAACACCACCAGCGTCCTGGCCACCGATCCGTGGTCCATCCCCGCCAACAACGCCTACCTGAACAAGGCGTTCAACCCGAGCCTCGTCACCACGCAGGCCTCCAACCCCGCCAACTACAAGGGCTGGACCAAGACGACCAACCTCAACACCGTCAGCTTCGACGAGGGCGACCCCCTCTACACGGACGCAGGCAAGCGCCAGCGCGTGGTCACCTCCTACGCCGGCACCTGGCAGGGCTTCCTCTGGAGGGAGTCCATCGTCCCCACCCTCGGCTGGCGCTACGACGAGGTCATGACCCGCAGCAAGACCGCAGGCAGGGACAACGCCAACAAGGGCTACCTCAAGCTCGACCAGGCCAACTACTCCCTCCCCGACTGGCAGGCCAGGGACGTCTACAAGGGGCACTCGCTCTCCGGCGGTGTGGTGGTCCACCTCAACAAGGCCATCCCCAAGTCCTGGGATGTCCTCCCCTTCAACCTCAGCCTGACCTACAACGACTCGCAGAACTTCCAGGCGCTGAGCTCCCGCGTGGACCTCTACAACAACCCCATCGCCAACCCCTCGGGCAAGACCAAGGATGTCGGCGTCCTGCTCTCCACAAAGGACAACCGCTTCTCCCTTCGCGTCATCAAGTACAAGACGGACGTGGCCAACGCCACCATCTCCACCGACAGCGGTTTCAGCGGCGCCATCGTGCAGGGCCTGAAGTTCCGCAACGTCTTCCTGTATCGCCTCACTGGATACACGATGGACACCCGCCGTCCCTACGGCGACCCCGGTCCGGCGGCCAACAACCGCAACTATTGGACCCAGGCCTACGTGAACGCCGCGGGCCGCCCCGTTCAGACGATCAACTACCTGAACGATCCCAACCAGTACGGCAGCTCGGTCCCGTCCACCTCCGTCAAGCTCGAGACCCCCGCCGAGGCCGCCCAGCACCGCGACGCCTCCATCAGGGCCTGGAACGAGATCCAGTCCTGGCTCGACTCGCGCGGCTACTTCACGGCCTGGAACTACGCACCCACCACCCTCTCGGCCCTCACCGATCGCGCCACCTACGAGGCGACCCTGGATCCGGCCACGAACCTGTCCACCAACGCGCAGTTCAACCCCGCCACCAGCTCGGTCGCAAGCTACGGCGGCTCGGCCCCCCAGGGCTACGCCATCACGGGGGACGCCAAGTCCAAGGGCTATGAGTTCGAGCTCACGGCCAACGTCACCAAGAACTGGCGCCTGGCCTTCAACGCCTCGCAGACCACGGCCACCAACACCAACATCGGCGGCTCGGCCCTGCAGGAGCTCGTCGACTACATGGACGGACAGATGGCCGGTTTCGCCGGCGACATGCGCCAGTTCAACGGCGACTACACCGCCAACAACGAACTGCGCAAGCGCTGGACCGACTGGCGCGGCTCCTACACGCTCCTGAAGCTGCAGGAAAAGACCGATGCCTCCGAGCTGCGCAAGTGGCGCTACAACGTCATCACCAACTACAGCTTCAAGCAGGGCCTGCTCAAGGGTGCGGGCATCGGTGGCGCCTACCGCTGGCAGGACAAGGTCGTCCTGGGCTACCCGGTCTACACGGACTCGAAGGGTTTCGCCGCCTACGACCTGACCAAGCCCTACTACGGGCCCTCCGAGGGTGGCTTCGACCTGTGGGCAAGCTACGAGCGCAAGCTCACCAAGAAGCTGCACTGGAAGATCCAGCTCAATGTCCGCAATGCCCTCGAGAAAAACGGCCTGATTCCGATCACGGTCGAGCCCGATGGCCAGACCTGGG
>JAHFTI010000361.1 GCA_023265535.1 Opitutaceae bacterium | reverse complement strand
CCTGCAGGCCTCGGTCGACGCCCGCAACCGCGCCTACATGCTCTACCTCTTCGCCTTCTTTGGAGGCATCATGGTGCTGCTGCTGGGCCTCTCCTACCTGCTTTCCCATTCCATCAACAAGTCGATCACGCGAGCCACGGACGAGTTGCGCACCAGCTCGCACGAGCTCAGCGCCGCCTCCGGCCTCGTCGCCTCCACGAGCCAGAATCTCGCCAAGGGCGCCAGCGACCAGGCGGCCTCCCTCGAGGAGACCAGCTCCGCCCTTGAGACCATGACCCAGATGATCCAGGGCAACGTGGGCCGCCTGCAGCAGGTCAAGGACTTCGGCACCCAGGCCCGCCTCGCCGCCGAGAAGGGCGAAGTCGACATGGCCTCCCTGGGACAGGCCATGAACGCCATCAAGTCCTCCAGCGACGAGATTTCCAAGATCACCAAGACCATCGACGAGATCGCCTTCCAGACCAACATCCTCGCCCTCAACGCCGCCGTCGAGGCGGCGCGCGCCGGCGAGGCGGGGCGGGGCTTTGCCGTCGTCGCCGAGGAGGTGCGCAGCCTCGCCCAGCGCAGCGCCCAGGCCGCCAAGGACACCACCGCCAAGATCCAGGGTGCCATCAGCACCATCGCCCAGGGCGTAGGCATCAACGAGCGCGTCGCCAAGGAGTTGAAGGAGATCACCTCCATGACCCGCAAGGTCGACGAACTCTCCGCCGAGGTGCTCACCGCCTCGCAGGAGCAAAACCGTGGCATCAGCGAGGTGAACAGCGCCGTCTTCGAGATGAACAAGGTCACCCAGTCCACCGCGGCCAGCGCCGAGGAGGGCGCCGCCGCCGCCGAGGAGGTCAACGCCCAGGCCGACAATCTTGAGAAGACCGTCGTCGACCTGGAGGCCTTGGTTGGCAAGCGCAAGGCACACTCCTGAGTCCGGGACCCTCGCCCTCTCCATCGGCTTTGCTTGGACGGGGCTAGGGAAGGGCTGGGGGAAGGAAGGTGACGGGTTTGTCGGGCTCTCCCTACCGGGGGGGGCTGGTGTTTGCGCGGCAATTCCCGCACCGCGGTCTCAGCCGGCAGGGGAGGGGGGCCGTCTCCTCCATCGCCGTTTGACACCCGCCCCAAGGCCATGCAGCTTGCCCGAACTCCACCAACGATGCCGTACCAAGACGACCGTTCCACCTGGTTTGAAGGCCAGGGCCTTTGGCAACATGTTCCCGCGTCGGACTGGCACGACTGGACCTGGCAGCTCAAGCACCGCCTCACCTCCATCGAGCAGCTCGAGCAGTACATGACGCTCACCGCCGACGAAAAGGCCGGCTGCGCCTTTGCCAGCAAGAAGCTCGCCCTGGCGATCACCCCCTACTTTTTCAACCTCATCGACCGCGACGATCCCGACTGCCCCCTGCGCAAGCAGCTGATCCCGCGCTCCGGCGAGCTCCTGATCTCCGAGGGCGAGATGCTCGACTCCCTCGGCGAGGACGCCCATTCGCCCGTCCCCGGCATCGTCCACCGCTACCCGGACCGCGTGCTCTTCCTGGTCACCGACCGCTGCGCCGCCTACTGCCGTTACTGCACCCGCAGCCGCCTGGTCTCCAACGCCCAGGACTACAACTTCCACCCCGAGTTCGAGCAGGGCCTGCGCTACATCGAGGCGCACCCCGAGATCCGCGACGTCCTCCTCTCCGGCGGCGACCCGCTGCTGCTCTCCGACAAGAAGATCGAGCACCTGCTCGCCCGCCTGCGCGAGATCAAGCACGTCGAGTTCATCCGCATCGGCTCGCGCATCCCCGTTTTCCTCCCCCAGCGCATCACGCCCGAGCTCTGCGAGGTCTTCCGCAAGTACGGCCCCGTCTGGATGAGCATCCACGTCAACCACCCCAAGGAGTGCACCCAGGAGCTGCGCCAGGCCTGTGAGCGGCTCTCCTTCGCAGGTGTGCCATTGGGCAACCAGAGTGTGCTCCTGCGCGGCGTCAACGACGATGCCGAGGTCATGAAGGCCCTGGTCCACCGCCTCCTGCGCATGCGCGTGCGCCCCTACTACCTCTACCAGATGGACCTCATCACCGGCGGCTCCCACTTCAAGGTGGATGTGCGCAAGGGCATCGAGATCATCCAGGCCTTGCGCGGCTTCACGACGGGCTACGCCATACCCCAGTACGTCATCGACGCCCCCGGCGGCGGCGGCAAGGTGCCTATCAACCCAGATTATGTGGAGTCGGTCACTGAGGATGAGATCACCTTTCGAAATTACGAAGGGCAGCGCCTCTCCTATCCGCTTCGCGCCAGACCCCTGCGCTTCGCCGACGGCAATCCCCATTCAGAGACACAGATTCAGTCGGTCAGCGTGCATTCCTGAGCCTGATTGGCTTAGGGAATGACGATATCCGATTGCGGCCGGGGGCTTGTGCCATATTAGTTCGTATTATTAGGTAGGCTAAAGCCGAGGCTTGCATTCTTCTAATGACACGCCTTTCTTCTGCGCGGTTGTATTTCCTGCGTAAGTTAGGCTTCGATCTACCCCTTCCCCGGCCTTTCCACGTCAGCTGTAAGTATCGTGAGTATTTCTTTGTCCCGATTTATCACCTGCGTCAGTTTTTTCTTCAGGAGCAGCCTCACTGGGCGAGCTTCCTGCTGGGCACCTGTCGCCTCTGAGATTTCAGCCTTGTCCTCACTCTAATCCTACTCGTTTTCGGCTATGTCCCATCTCTTCCCGAAATCGGCCAACCGCCTCCCGCTGCAGATCGTGCTTTTCCTGCTCGTTCTCGGCGGCGTTGTGGCAGCGGGCGCTACCTACTACATGACGCCCAAATACACGCGCGTGGGCTACGCCCCCGTGCAACCTGTCCCGTTCAGCCACCAGCTGCACGCCGGACAGCTAGGCCTCGACTGCCGCTACTGCCATAGCAACGTCGAGAAGTCGGGCGTCGCAAACGTGCCCACCGCACAGACCTGCATGAATTGCCACAATGCGATCAAGACGCAGAGTCCGCTGCTGGCCCCCGTGCGCCAGAGCTTTGAGACCGGCGAGCCCGTGCGCTGGGTGAAGATCCACAAGGTGCCGGACCACGTCCAATTCAACCACGCCGCCCACGTCAACCGCGGCGTCTCCTGCGTGTCCTGCCACGGCCGCATCGACCAGATGGAAACCGTGCGCCATGAACAATCCCTCACGATGGAATTCTGCATTGATTGCCATCGCGCCCCCGAAACCGCCGTCCGTGACCCCAAGCTGGTCACCAACCTGGCCTGGCAGCACCCCGAGGGTGAGGCCGGCCAGATCCGCGACGGCAAGCTTCTCGTCGAAAACGGGAAGATCAAAGCTCCTCAATCCTGCTCCGGCTGCCACCGATGAAACGCGTTGTCCAGCATCCCGAATCGTCCGACATCAACGGCCCCCGTTACTGGCGCAGCCTGGGTGACCTCACCCAGTCTCCCGGCTTCAAGGCCCAACTTGAGCGCGAGTTCCCCGAGGGAGCCGACTCCATTGAGGGGGTCGACCGTCGTAACTTCCTCAAGATCATGGCCGCCTCCTTTGCCCTCGGGGGCATCGGACTCGCCGGCTGCCGTCGCCCGGAGAAACACATCCTCCCCTACGGCAAGTCCGTCGAGGCGGTGATCCCGGGCCTGCCGCTCTATTTCGCCACGGCCATGCCCCTGCGCCGCGCAGCGATCCCGCTGCTCGCCGAGACGCACCAGGGCCGCCCCACCAAGCTCGAGGGCAATCCCTCCTACGCCTCCTACGGTGGCACAAGCACGCTGCTCTCGCAGGCCGTCGTCCTCGATCTCTACGACCCCGACCGCGCCCAAACCTCAAGCCGCGGGGGCTCCCCCATCGACGCCGCCGCCGTGGCCGACCTGCTCGCCGGCATCAGCCGCGACTTCGCCGCCACCCAGGGCGCCGGCCTCGCCTTCCTCGCCGACAGCTCCAGCTCGCCCACGCGCGCTGCGCTCGTCGCCAAGATCAAGGCCCGCTACCCGAAGGCCGTCTGGGCCGAGTACGAGCCCGTCCAGGACGAGGCCCCCGTCGAGGCCGCCCAGGCCTGCTTCGGCAAGTCCGTCAAGCCCCTCTACCGCTTCAACAAGGCCAGCCGCATCCTCTCGCTCGACGCCGACTTCATCGGCTCCGAGGCCGGTTCGCTCGCCTGGTCCCGCCAGTTCGCCCAGGGTCGCCGCGTCACCAAGCCGAGCGATCCGATGAACCGCCTCTACATCGCCGAGAGCGGTTTCTCGCTCACCGGCGGCATGGCCGACCATCGCCTCCGCCTCGCCTCCAGCCACATGCTCGCGCTCGCCGCGGCCATCGCCGGCGAGGTCCTCGGCACCACGAACTTCGAGCCCCTCACCCGCGGCCTCGATGTATCAAAGGATTGGATACGCGAGTGCGCCGCCGACCTCCGCGAGAACAAGGGCAAGTCCCTCGTCATCGCCGGCGCCCACCAGCCCGCCCAGGTCCATGCGATCGCCCACGCGATCAACGCCTTCCTCGGCAACATCGGCCACACCGTCGACTTCGTCGAGATCCCGGCGCCCGCCGCCTCCTCGATCCGCGAGCTCTCCGCCGCCATCGACGCCGGCACGGTGAAGACCCTCGTCCTCATCAACGGCAACCCGGCCTACAACGCCCCCGCCGACCTCAACTTCCCGCTGCAGCTCGCCAAGGTCCCCTCGGTCCTGCGCTACGGCTACTACGTCGACGAGAGCTCCGCCTGCGCCCAGGTCCACCTCGCCGCCACCCACTTCCTCGAGTCCTGGGGCGACGCCCGCACGGTCGAGGGCGTCATCATGCCCATCCAGCCGATGGTGCTCCCGCTCTTCTCCGGCCTCTCCGAGGTCGAGCTCCTCGCCCGCCTCGCCGGCGAGGCCGCCACCGACGCCTACACGCTGGTCCACGCCACCGTCACCGGCATCGCCGGCGGCGATGCCCGCAAGGTCTTCGAGAAGTTCCTCCACGACGGCCTGCTCGAGGGGTCCGCCTACCCCGTCGTCTCCGTCCGCTACAACGAGAAGGCCGCCGCGAAAC
>JAHFTI010000360.1 GCA_023265535.1 Opitutaceae bacterium | reverse complement strand
CCCCCTTCCACCTGCTGCTCAACATCGCGGTCGGCGGCGTCTGGCCCGGCTATCCCGACGCCAGCACCCCCTTCCCCGCCACGATGCTGGTCGACTACGTGCGCGTGCGCGCCCTGCCCGACGGGGCAAAGCCGTGAGGGGCCTACGCGCGGCCGCGCCGCAAGTTCACCGTTTACTTGCCCGCACAGCCCGTGGTTTAACTCCCCACGCCTCATGTCCATGATCAACCAGCAGGTGATTGCCGACCGACTCAAGCTCTCCAGGGCCACGGTCTCGCGCTGCTTCACCAACCACCCGGGCATCAACCCCGGCACGCGCGCCAAGGTCTTCGCCCTCGCCGCCCAGCTGGGCTACACCCACCTGGAAAAGCGGGCCGTCGAGGGCGCCGTGAAGAAGCCGGCCAAGTCCCTCACCTTCGGCGTGATCGTCTGCGTGGACATGGACCGCTTCGACAGCCACCACTACAACACCCCCGGCCAGGAGATGCTCAACGGCCTCTCCGACCTCGCCCGCGGGCAGGACGTGCGCATCGACCTGCACTTCGTCCGCCCCGGCGACTCCAACACCCACGCCCCGTCCTACGAGCGCATCGCCTCGGCGCGCAGCCGCCTCTGGGACGGCGTGGTGCTCCTCTACTCCTTCCCCAGGCAGGCCGTCGACGAGCTGATGGCCACCTACCCGCTCGTCTCGCTCACCATCCAGGACGCCTCGGCGGCGCTCAACTGCGTGGACGTCGACCACTACCGCGGCATCGGCAAGCTTGTCGACCTGCTCCATTCGCAGGGCCACCGCCGCATCGGCTTCTACACCTGGCGCTACCTCGTCGACACCGACTGGTCGCACCGCCGCTTCAGCGCCTACGCCGACCGCATCACCGCGCTCGGCCTCCCCTTCCGCCCGGAGGACGTGGTCAACATCGACCCCGCCCGCTACCTCCCCGTCGAGCAGGCCAGCGAACGCGTGTATTCACAAACCCGTGACGGCGTGACCGCCTGGATCTGCGCGGCGGACCACCAGGCCTACGAGCTCATCCGTTTCCTCAGGGGCAAGGGCCTGCGCGTGCCACAGGACGTGTCCGTGACGGGCTTCGACGGCATCGCCCGCCCCGCCGACAGCCCGCAGCTCAGCACCGTGCAGATCCCCTTCCACCAGATCGGCGTCATCGGCGGCAAGCGCCTCCTCGACCTGATCCAGAAGCGCTTCGACCCGCCGCAACAGATCCTGCTCGCCTGCGAGCTCAAGCCCGGCGAGACCGTCGGCCCCGCACGCACGTCCGCGCTGGCCTGAGCCTACTTCGCCTCGGCGGGTTTCATCTCGCGGATGAAGGAGTCCGCCTCCTGGATGGAGCGCTCCATCTCGGCGATGAGCTGCGAGACGTCGCTCTGCAGCTGCGCGTTGGTGTTGCCAAGTCGGGCCACCACCTGGGCGTTGAGGTTGTGCTTCAGGAAGAGCACCTGGTCCTTGAACTTGGCGAGCACGGGCTGCATGCGCGCCGCCGCCCGGCGCATGGCCTCGACGAGGGTCTGGTAGCGCGCCTGCGTGTCGGCGAGCTCGCGTTCGCTCAACGAGCGCAGGCTGGCATCGGTGTACTGGGAAAGCTCGCCGCGCCACTCGGAGAACAGGGCTCCCGCCACCCGCTCCACCTCGCTGATGCGCGTGCGCACCGCCTCGGCGCGCGCCTCGCTGCGCTCATAGGCCCCCGAAAGCTTGTCGTACTTCTCCTGGAGTGGCCCGCCGCCTGTGCCCGTCAGGGCCACGAACTGCTCCAGTGCGCTCTTGAATTGCTGCCGCGCCTCATCCTGCGCCTCACGCGTGTCACCCACGCGCGCCACCAGGATGTCGCGCTTGTGGATGCCGAACTTCTCCTTCACCGCATACTCGACGGTGCTGCAGGCGGTCAGGCAGGCAAGGAGCAGTGCAAGCAGGGGACTGAGGGCTTTCATGCACGCACCTTGCCCCAAGAAAGCCCTGCCGACGAACAGAAAAAGAAAGGCCCGCAACGGGGCGATGCACCGGTGCCCCCCCCCCTGCCGGCGCCGCCCCTCCCCGCGACCGCCTCATTCCACCACCTGCGATTGACAAGAGGCCCGGCCGGCAACCTAGTTTCCCCATGTCAGCACCACAGTCACCGATCGCCAGCCTCATCACATGGCTGACCGTGTTCGGTTTCCTGTTTGCTGCGGCGCCATCGCAACACGCCACCTCCGTGTTGAAGGAGGGCGCGCAACAGGCGCTTCCCGTCGGTCAGCTCGACACGATCAGCGCCTCCCTCGCCCTGCCCGACGCCAACACGGTGTCGACGCCGACCCTGCTGAAGGCCTGGCATCTGCTCGGCACGCCTGCCTCCCGTCCCTTTACGCTTTCGCAACTCACCGCAGGCCAGTCCCTCGGGCTGCGCTGCCTCGCCCAGGCTCCCGTGCGGCGCCCGACCTTGGTCGGCGTGGTTGAACTGCGAATCTGAGGGCCCCCGGGCGGGGCCTTGACGGCACACAGGCGTCGCCTGGAGTGCGCCAGGCCCAGGACCCGACACCCTGACGGTGCATCCCGGACGAACGCTTTCGTCCCTTGCCCTCCCTGCGGCCCAGCCGCCCTTCCACGGGTGCTGGTTCGGCCGCACTCACACACTGAATCCGGACGGTCTGGCGCGCCACTGCCGCCGCAGCCCCCGCCCCCACATCGCAAAGCCCGAACACCATGCAATCCCTCCTTTCCTTCATCTCCAATTTCTCACGCCAGCGTATCCTCAAGAGGTACAAGGCCCTCCTCCCGGCGATCCGCCGCAGGCAGGCCGAACTCGCCGGCTCCGATCCCGCCGCCCTCACCGCCACGCTCCGCAGCCAGCCCGAGCTCAACCTCGTCGACGCCTGCGCCAACGTCCTCGTCGCCTGCGACCAGCTGAAGGGGCAAAGCTTCCAGGTCCTGGAGGAGAACCTTCCCTGGCACATCCTGCCCTTCGACTCGCAGATCCTGGGCGGCCTCGTCCTCTTCAACAACCAGGTGGCCGAGATGGGCACCGGCGAGGGCAAGACCCTCTCCGCCGTCGTCGCCGCCTACCTCAGCATCCTGAGCAGCCGCAAGGTGCACATCATCACCGCCAACGAGTACCTCGCCCAGCGCGACTCGCTCTGGATGAAGCCCGTCTACGACAAGCTCGGCTGCACGGTAGGCCTGCTCGCCCCGAAGCAGTCCCACGAGCAGCGCAAGGCTGCCTACGCCTGCGACGTCCTTTACGCCACCTCCTCCGCCCTGATCTTCGACTACCTCGGCGACAACGGCCTCGCCACCTCCGCCGAGCAGCGCCTCCAGCAGGGGCGCGACTTTGCCATCGTGGACGAGGCCGACTCCGTGCTGATCGACGAGGCGCGCACGCCCCTCATCATCTCGGGGAAAAAGGACTCCGATCTCTCCCTCTACACCAAGCTGCACAAGCCCGTGATGGAAATCCACAGGCTCCAGGCGAAGCACGTCGCCCAGCTTGAGAAGGAGGTCGGGGAGATCATCGCCTCGGGCAACCTCGAGCACCCCGAGCTCGGACGGAAATGCTACCTCATCCAGTCGGCCGACCCGCACAACGCCCAGCTCGAGGAATGGCTGCAGGAATCGGCGATTCGCAACAAGACCGAGAAGTTCCAGCTCAGCCTCGACGCCAACCAATTCCTCGTCTCCGAGGTCCACAACGCGGGCTACTATTCCATCAGCCAGAAGGACCGCTCCGTCCACCTCTCCGACTCCTGCCAGGAACAGTTCTCCAGGCTCCTCGGCAAATCCCTGGTCATCCCCGACCTCTCCGAGCAGATCAACCGCCTTGAGCGCGAGGACCTCTCGCCCGAGGAAAAGGAGCGCCGCCGCGAGGCCCTCTCCCTCGAGGTCGACACCATCGCCACCCAGCTCAACGCGATCACGCAGCTCGTGAAGGCCTACGCCCTTTTCCGCAGGGACATCGAGTACATCGTGCGCGACTCCGCCATCGTGCTCATCGACCAGAACACGGGGCGCCTCCTGCCCGACCGCCACCTCTCCGACGGCCTCCACCAGGCCCTCGAGCTCAAGGAACACCTGCGCATGTCGCCCGAGTCGCAGGTCCTCGCCGAGACCTCCATCCAGAATTACTTCAGGCAATACAAGCGGCTCAGCGGCATGACGGGCACCGCCAGTATCGACGCCGACGAGTTCCTCAACACCTACAGGCTCGACGTCATCCCCATCCCGCCGCACCGGAAGTGCATCCGCCAGCACCATCCCGACCTGCATTTCATGACGCAGGCGGCAAAGCTGAACCGCATCCTCGCGGACATCCAGCGGATCCACGCGGAGGGCAGGCCCATCCTCGTCGGCACCTCCTCCGTGCAGGAGTCCGAACTCGTGAGCAGGCGCCTCGACGGGCTCCGCCTCGCGCACACCGTGCTCAACGCCAAGAACCACGCGAAGGAGGCGATGATCATCGCGCAGGCCGGCCAGCGCGGAGCCATCACCATCGCGACCTCGATGGCCGGCCGCGGCACGGACATCAAGCTCGCCCCCGAATGCGTCGCGCTCGGCGGCCTGCACATCATCGGCACCACCCGCCACTACCTGCGCCGCCTCGACGAGCAGCTGCTCGGCCGCAGCGCGCGCCAGGGCGACCCCGGCTCCATCCAGTTCTACATCTCCCTCGAGGACGACCTGCTGCGCGAGGGCAAGACCCCCGTGGCCCGCTACATGCGCTTCTTCAAGGCGGACGATGCGGGCATCCACCACCTGCTCATCAACAAGGTCATCGGCGACGCCCAGGCGAAGTTCTCGGGCTATTACCACGCCGAACGCAAGCAGCTCGTGTCCTACGACAACATCGTATCCACGCAGCGACTACAGATCTTCGCGCTGCGCAACGACATCATCGACGGCGCGATGTCCTCCGAGCAGCTCCTCCTCGAGCACCTCAACGACCTCCGCGAGGAAAGCGGCGACGGCCGCTCCGGCCTCGACTGGTTCAGGCACACCTTCCCCATCGCCCTGAAGGAGCCCGCCCCCGCC
>JAHFTI010000359.1:3428-5014 GCA_023265535.1 Opitutaceae bacterium | reverse complement strand
TGTAGGGCCCTCCGCGTGTGCCGTAGACTGCCTCCCCATTCGGGGACAGCCAGTTTCCAATCTCGAGGAGCCGCGCCGCATGGGCAGGGTCGAATTCGCCCGTGGGCATGGGCCCGACATTGAGGAGCAGATTGCCATCGCCGCCGACCGTGTTGACCAGGATCTGCAGGCATTTTTTCAGGGATTTTGCCTCGTCGGCAGGCTTGTAGGACCATTGGCGGCCGATGGTCATGCAGCATTCCCACGGGGTCGTGTCGCAGTAGGAGCCCAGCCGCTGTTCGGGCGTGGCGTAATCCCCGTAGGTGCCCACGCGCCCATGCGACTCATCAGGGTGGAGCGCCTCCAGTCGGTTGTTGATGATGGCGTTCGGCTGGAGCCTGCGGATGAGCGCGGCGGTCTCGGCGGGTGAACTGGGGCACGCGAACCCATCGAAGTCGATCCAGACCAGGGGAATCTTCCCGTAGCGGCTCAGCAATTCTGTCAGCTGCGCGTGCATGCGCTCGACGAAACGGGGATTGTTCTGCGGGTGCCTGCAGTCGGGGTCCTTCCAGTCCCCGGGCGAGAAGTACACGCAGAAGGGCATGCTGGCCGCCTCGCAGGCCTTTGCCAGTTCCTTCACCACATCGCGCCCGAAGGGCGTGTTCATGATGTTGTAATCCGTGGTGCTCGAATTCCAGAGCAGGAAGCCGTCATGGTGCTTGGCGGTCAGCACGATGTAGCGCATGCCGGCCTTGCGCGCGGTGGCGACCCATTCGTCGGCATTGAACTTCACCGGGTTGAAGTTCCTGTACAGGGCGTCGTAGCTGTCGGCCCCATAGGCTTTGCGCGACCAGCTGATCTCCTTGCCCGTCAGTGAGGCGGGGCCCCAGTGGATGAAGAGACCGAAGCGGGCCTCTGTCCACCAGGAGAGCCTGGTGGCAGCGGCGGCAGGGGGGAGGGGGGCGCCAGCGGCCTGTTCGGCCACGGCAGAGGGATTAAGCAGGCCCTGTTGGAGCAGCAGGGCAAGCGTGAGAACGGCTGTTTTTGTTTTCATGGGTTACTTCGTGCCGAGCCTGATCCTTCAGGTTTGTATTCACTCGAGGGGCAAAGGTGAAGCGGCGGCCTTGTGAAGCTGTTAACCGGAGCGCACTCGCTCCCCCAATTTCAGATTCAGGGGAGTTTTACCTCGAGTGGAAGTCCCCTGTAGGCGACTTCCGCGTCGGGCTTGGCCGTCACGGAATCCCCGGTGCCATGGCCTTCGCGCACCTTGACGATGCGCAGGCGCAGCGTGTCAGGCATTCCGGGGAAACCACCGTTCCTCGCCCCGATGCGGAGGGTGGAACGGGCATCGTCCCATTCAAGCTTCGTGAGCGCGTAGCGGCCCTTTTCATAGCCGTAGCTGTCGCCTTCGTCAGAGTAGAGTTCGAAGTGGCCTGAGGCGCCCGGATAGATGCGCAGCTCGAGCTCGGTTTCCTGGTCGGCGCTGTGCTGCCGTGGCTGGCCGAGGGGCAGGATCGAGCCGGCCCGCACATGCAGGGGAATCTGCGACAGGGGAGCGTCTGCGGTGATGGCCTGGCCCTGCTTGAGGCGGGTGCCCTTCCAGAAGT
>JAHFTI010000359.1:0-3418 GCA_023265535.1 Opitutaceae bacterium | reverse complement strand
CACAGGGGACACCAGCAGTGCCGGGCCAAACAGGTACTGGTCGTCCAGCTCCAAGGCCCTGGCATCCTCGGCAAAATCCATCACGAGCGGACGCATGAGCGTGGAGCCCTGGCTGGTCACCCGCCAGGCTTGCGAATAGATATAGGGCAGGAGCCGATAGCGGAGCTGGAGAAGGCGCCGGGCCTGCTGTTCCACGGCCTCGCCGTAGTTCCAGAACTCCGTGTCGGTCTGGTAGCCATGCACGCGCATGAGCGGGCAGAAGGTGGCGAACTGAAGCCAGCGCAGGAAACGTTCATGGTACGACGGATCCTTGAATTGGCCGGCTCCGGGCCGGAAGAAGCCACCCGCATCGGTGGTCCACCACGGAAGCCCGGCCGCCATCTGGTTGAGGCCTGCGGGAATCTGCCGGCGCAGGGTCTCCCAGTCATTGCCGATGTCCCCCGACCAGGTCGCCGTCGCATAGCGCTGCTGTCCCGAGAAGGCGCTGCGCGTGAGGATGCACACCCGCCTTTCCGGGGCATCCTTGCGCTGGCCCTCGTAGACCGTCCTGTTCACGAGCAGCGGGTAAAGGTTGCGCACGAGTTCTCCCGGTCCCACCGCTGTCATCCTGCCGGCGAGATCATCATTTTCAGGCTCGGTGGCATCCAGCCACCAGGCATCGATGCCCAGCCCGAGCATGCGCTCACTGAAGTTTTTCCAATAGAAGGCCGCAGCCTCCGTGTTGAAGAAATCCACCCACTGCGTGCCTGGCAGGAAATAGCCTCGCGCCGCGAATTCGCGGCCCAGTTCGGATTTGTCGTCAATGCGCGACCACACGGAAACCATGAGCCTGGCCTTCATCTGGTGCAGGTCCTGCACCATCCGTTTTGGGTCGGGATAGTCCTTTTCGTCGAAGCGCATCGCATTCCATCCATGACGCCCCCAGTACTGCCAATCCTGCACGATGAGGTCCATCGGCAGGGCGCGCGTGCGGAACTCCCGCGCCGTGGACAGGAGCTGCTCCTGGCTGCTGAAGCGCTCGCGGCAATGGATGTAGCCCAGTGCCCACAGGGGCATCATCGGAGCTTGTCCGGTCAGGCTTCGATAGCTCGAGATCACCGTCTCGGGTGTGCCTGCAAACACGACGTAGTTGATTCCCTTCGAAACGGGCGAGCGCAGGACCGTACGGTTGGCGGACGGGCGCAGGTGCAGGACGGGTGCATCCCCCTTTTCACCCACGACCCTGATCCTGTGCAGGCCTTTCCCGAGGGAAAGATGCCCGCTCGTGGTCGGGGGAAGCCAATGGTTCCTGAAATCGACCACGACCTTGCCGTCGATCTCGAGGCTCCAGCGCCGGGCCATTTTCTGGCCGACATCAAGCAGGTAGGCGTGGCGTCCCGCCTGTTCGCAGAGCCACTCGCCCTCGAAGATCGCAGAGCTCCTGAGCTCCTCGCGACTGCCCTCGCTGGTGGTCACGCTGACCTTGGCTGCATCCTGTTGCTCGGAAAGCCTGTTCAGCCTGATGGCGGTGTCCGCCGGATTCAGGTCCGTCAGGCCGTGGTTCAGCCAGAGCAGGCCGTACCCGCGGCTCGACAATAGGAAGGGGAGCGAGATCTGCGTGTTCACCTGGGTGAGGCGCCTGGGCAGGTCCCTGAGGTTCAGGTAGCCGTCCTGGAATTGCCCGCTGCCGTAGAGGTGCTCGCCTTCCGGGGAGTCGAAGCCTTGCTCCGCGACGAGACAGGGGACGCCCTGCACGGAGGAATCCCTGAGCAGCCTTCCCTCCGCCTGTTCCCCCAGCAGGACCTTGCCGCTGGCGTCCAGGAAACGGAGCGCGCCGCTGGCCTTGTCGATGCGGACCGAGAGGCTTCCCGTGCGCAACCTGAGGCTGCTGTCATCCTCCGAGACCTCATAGGGCGACGCTGCCGTGTTCAGGAGGACCTTGTCCTCGACCGAGGCCCGGTACTCCCTTTCGAAACGCACCTGGACCGCATCAGGTCGCAGGGGCCGCAGGGAGAGCGTGCCCTGTGAGAAACGGGCCGTGAGTTCGCCGTCGCCCTGGCGCCAGCCCTGCATCACGTTTTCGCCCGTGGCGGCAAGCAGCAACTGGGCCGCAGCCAAGGTGCCGAGGGCAAGGAGGCGCAGGCCAAGTCTCATGGCAGGGCCGGGTTCGGGAGCTGTGTGTTTCATCATGGGTCAAGTGTGTCTGCGTCTCGTCTGTATCCATTAGCGTGATACGCGAAAGCTGTGTGTTCCCGAGCCAACTCCCTTCACGACAAGGTAGCTGTCCTCCCAGGTGGCGGCGCAGGCCTTGCCGTCCCTCGTCACGGCGCACCGGGGGGAGGGGGCGGGGAGATGCACGTCGGCCACCGTGTTGGCCGGGAGGGTGAGGTCCAGTTCCATTGCCTCGGGGGAGTTCCTGAAGGAGACCAGTACATCACCACGCAGGATGGGCAGGCGGAGGCTGGCATGTTTGAGGCCGCCGGGATGGGGCCTGATTCTGACGTGCCCAAAGCCGGGGCTGAGCGGTTCCACTCCCATGAGCTTGCGGGCGATGATGTCCACCGGCGACGCACTCCAGGCGTGGTTCCAGCTGTTGTTGACCTTGAATTTGTCATCCCACGCCTCGGTGGTCATGGTGGAGCCCATACGCAGCATGTTCAGCCAGCTGCGCTCCGAGGACGACGTGAGCAGCGAGAGGGCATATTCGTCCTCGTTGGCGTCGTACAGGGCCTCCAGGAGGTACCTGGCCGCATAGACGCCGCACGCCATCCCCTTCGACTTGATGTAGGCCACCACCGAAGCCCGGTGGCTGCTTGGCACCAGCCCGAAGGCAAGGGGAAACAGGTTGGCGTGGAGCGAGGAATGTTCGCTTCCTATTCCATCCACATAGTACCCCCTCTTCACCTCGAGGAAGGCGGCGTTGAACAGGGTTTTCACGCGTTCAGCCTCCGCCGTGTAGAACTCGTGGTCATGCGTCCTGCCTGTCGCCTGGGCGATCTCCGCCATAATCTGGAGTGCCCGGTAATGGAAGGCGTTCACCACGGTGTTGAAGTCGCGGAAGTCATGGCCATCGGTTTCCCCTCCCTGGGGTCTTGCCGGGGACATGTTGCCCCAGGGCCAATCCACAATGTCACGCAGGGCCGAGCCCTTGAAATGGAGCGAATCCAGGAGCTGGCGGGTTTGGAGGCCGGTGCGCGTGCTGATGAGTCCGTTGTAGGACCTCAGGCCGAGCAGGGTCTTGGGTTTCAGTGCCTCATAGTTGCGTTCAAGGGCCCTGCGATCCCCCGTGTACAGGTAGTCCGCGTGCGCCATGAAAAGGGCCTGGGGTATCCACTCCGTCGGCCAGGTCGCATGGTACAGCATGTTTTCCATGCTGTAGCGTGCGATGGCATACTCACGGTCGATGGCGTAGGTGCAGAGTTGCTGGATGTAGCTGTCC
>JAHFTI010000358.1 GCA_023265535.1 Opitutaceae bacterium | reverse complement strand
CCTCCGCCCCGACCACGCCCCCGGCATGCTCTTCACGATGAAGCCCGGCAGCTATCCCTGGCCCGAGAGCCTCCGCCAGCTGCTCAGCATACCCGCCTCCTGACCCCTCCCCTTTCCATGCCCTCGCTGCCCCCCCTTCTTGCCCTCACCCTCGGCGATCCTGCCGGCACCGGCCCCGAGATCATCGCCAAGGCCCTCGCCCTGCCCGAGCTCGCAGGCGTCTGCCGTCCCATCGTCGTGGGCGACCTGGGCGTCATGCAGCGCGCGCTGGCCTACACGGGCGTGTCGCTCCGCCTGCACGCCATCAGCGACGTGTCCGAGGCGCGCTTTGAGGAGGGCTGCCTCGATGTCCTCAATCTCGCCAACGTGGACCTCGCCCGCCTGCAGCTGGGCAAGGTCGATCCGCTCGCCGGCAAGGCCGCCTACGAATATGTGCGTTGCGCGACCGAACTGGCCCTGGCCGGCAAGGTCGCGGGCATCGTGACCTCAGCCATCAGCAAGGCCGCCCTCAACCAGGCCGGTTACCACTACGACGGCCACACCGGCCTGCTCGCCGAGCTGTGCAAGGCCCCCGGCGCCACCATGATGCTCGTCGCCGAGACCCTGCGCGTGAGCCACGTCTCCACCCACGTCTCCCTGCGCCAGGCCATCGACCGCGTGCGCCCCGAGCGCATTCTCAAGGTGCTGCGCCTCACCCACGAGGCCGTGCGCCGCATGGGTGTCGACACACCGCGCCTCGCCGTCGCCGGCCTCAACCCCCACGCGGGCGAGGGTGGCCTCTTCGGCGATGACGAGGAGAAGTTCATCGCCCCCGCCATCGCGCAGGCGCGCGCCGAGGGCTTGGATGCGCGCGGCCCCTTCCCGGGCGACACCGTCTTCTTCCGCGCACTCCAGGGCGAGTTCGACGCCGCCGTGGCCATGTACCACGACCAGGGCCACGTTGCCGCCAAGATGCTGGGAATCTGGCGCGGCGTGAACGTCACCCTCGGCCTGCCCATCATCCGCACCTCCGTCGAGCACGGCACGAACTACGACATGGCCGGCACCGGCCGCTCCGACCCGCGCAGCCTGGTCTGCGCCATCAAGCTTGCGGCCACAATGGCGGCGAACCCCGCCCCCTCCTCCTCCGTCTAAGCTCCCATGCACGCCCCACTCCACGGCAGGCTGCCCGCCTGCGCCCTGGTCGCCCTCGGTCTCTGCAGCCTGCCCGCGCTTCAGGCCCAGGACACCAAGCCCGCGCCCGCCAACGACAAGGACCCGGTGGTGCGCCTGCTCACCCCCGTAGAGGTGAAGCCAAACGCCGACGGCGGCCTGCGCCCCGTCCTCGGCGTGCACAACCTCCAGGTCTTCCGCGCCAACAAGACCGTCTCCCCGCATGCCGACGGCCTGCTGCATAGCTACAACCACGCCCCCATGCTGGCCCACTGGAAGGGCCGCTTTTACCTGGAATACCTCAGCGGCCCGCGCGACGAACACGAGACGCCCTGCATCACCTCCCTGACGAGTTCCGTCGACGGCGTGACCTGGGAACGCCCGCGCATTGCCTTCCCCGCGATCACCTTTCCCGACGGCAGCCTGTCCGTGAGCCACCAGCGCATGGGTTTCCACGTGGGCGCCTCGGGGCGCCTCTACGTGCTCTCCTTCTACGGCAAGGCCCCGTCACCCAACGACGGCAGCGGCATGGGCCGCGCCCTGCGCGAGGTGCACGAGGACGGCAGCTTCGGCCCGATCCACTTCATCCGCCTCAACACCCACGCCGGTTGGACGCTCGAGAAGGTCCCCTTCCCAATGTACGAGGCCAGCAAGGACAGCGTCTTCCTCTCCGACTGCCGCGCCCTGCTCGCCGACAAGCGCGTGACCAACCAATGGTGGGAGGAGGACCGCTCCACGGATGGCTTTTATCCAATCGCGGGCAAGGCCCTCTCCAGCTACCACCGCGCCGACGGAGCCCTCGTGGGCCTCTGGAAGGACGCCCTCTCCGCCCTCTCGCACGACGAGGGGCGCACCTGGACCACCAAGCAGTTTTCAGGAAACGTGCCCGTCAACTCCTCCAAGTATTGGGGGCAACGCACGGGCGACGGTCGTTACGTGATGGTCTTCAACCCCACCACACGCCTGCGCCACCCGCTGGCCCTCTCGCTGAGCAAGGACGGCGCCTCCTTCTCCGGCCTGTGGACCGTGCATGGCGAACTTCCCGACCAGCGTTTCGGCGGCGCCTACAAGAACATGGGGCCGCAGTACGTGCGTGGCATCTCGGAGGGCAATGGAACCGCCCCCGACGGCGCGCTCTGGCTCACCTACAGCGTGAACAAGGAGGACCTCTGGGTCGCCCGCGTGCCGGTCCCCGTGCGCGATGCGGAAAGCAAGGCGGTCGAGGACAGCTTTGAGGGCGAGACCCCGGGCGCCCTTCCCGCCACCTGGAACCTTTACAGTCCCCTCTGGGCCCCTGTCCGCGTGGTCGACACCCAAAGCCTGTCCGGCAAGGCCCTCGAGCTGCGCGATGCCGATCCCTACGACTACGCGCGTGCACAGCGACTCTTCCCGCGTACGCACGGCCTTGAGCTCTCACTGCGTGTCTTCCCGCGCCAGGACAAGGGCCGCTTGGAGATCGAACTGCTGGGGCCCAAGGGCGAACGCCCCGTGCAACTGGTCTTCGCCGAGGACGGCCACCTCTGGGCCAACCACGAGGGACAATGGCAGGACGCCGGCCCCTACCAGTCCAAGGCATGGAATACCGTGGCGCTGACCATAGCCAAGTCCCCCGGCTCGGATCGGGCGGACCTGAGTTTCAATGGCAAAACCGCGCTGCGCCGCGCCCTGGTCTTCGCCGAGCCCGCCGAATCCATGGAACGTCTCTCCCTGCGCACCGGGCGCCACCGCGAACGCGGCGAGGGCGGACGCGACCTGCCCGGCGCCGACACCCAGGTGCCCGAGCAGTCCTTCCTGGTGGACGAGGTGTCGATCAAGCCCACTCCGTGAGGCCCATGCAGAGGGGCCGCGTCCTCCGCCTCGCTCCGCAGCTCTTCCTGAATCCCGTTCCGCCTGCCTTTCCATCCCTCCCCTCGCAATGCGCGGCCTGCGTTTCCTGATCCTCCTGCTCCTGCCGTCCCTGCTGTGCGTGTCCGCCCGCGAGCCGGAGCGTTCGCTCGCACCGCGCTCGGAAGCCAGCCTGAACGAGGGATGGCGCAGCATGCTCTCCGATGCGGCGCCCGATGCGCCTCTCCCCTGGAAGGGAGCCGCACCCGCCCTGGACGCCAAGGGACGCCCCTTGCTCCAGGCCGCCCCCGAGGCTGCCGAAACGTTCGACGACTCCGCCTGGCAGGCCCTCTCGGTGCCGCACTCCTGGGACCGCTACCACGGCTTCACGGGACGCAAGCATGGCAACCTGCACGGCACCGCCTGGTACAGGCGCCACTTTGACGTCCCCGCCAGCGCCGCCGGCCGGGCCGTCTTCCTTTTCTTCGAAGGAGTGGGTTCCTTCGCGGAAATCTGGGTTAACGGTCAGCCTGCCGGTTTCCACGCCGGCGGGCTGACCTGTCTGTCCCTCGACGTCAGCGCCCTGGTGCGCCCGGGTGCGGACAATGTCGTGGCAGTCAGGGCCTCGCACCCCGCCGGCATCCGCTCGCTGCCCTGGGTCTGCGGCGGCTGCGAACGCGCCTACGGCTTCTCCGAGGGCTCCCAGCCCTTCGGCATCCACCGGGCCGTGCGTATCATCATCACGGATACACTCAGGATCGTCCCCTTCGGCGTGCACGTCTGGAACGACAGCGACCTCAGCGCCGAGTCGGCCACCGCCCATGTCCGCGCCGAGCTCCGCAACAGCGGCGACCGGGCACGCCGTTTCCAGCTCAGGCACAGCCTGCTCAGCCCCGACGGCGCCCTGGCCGCGCAGGCCGAATCCCGAGGGGAACTGGACGCGGGCGCCGCAAGCGCCGCCCTTCCCGCAGCTCTGCGCGTGGCTGGCCCCAAACTCTGGAACCCCGGCGCCCCCGTCCTTTACACCCTGCGCACCGAGGTCCTCGACCCGGACACCGGCTCCCTGCTCGATTGCCTGGAGACTCCCTTCGGCTTTCGCGTTGTCAGCTGGCCCTCGCGCGAGGCCGGGTCGCGCGGCACGCTCCTGATCAACGGGCGTCCCGTCTTCCTGAACGGCACCTGCGAATACCAGCACCAGCTGGGCGGCAGCCACGCCTTCGCCCCGGAGATGGTGAAGGCGCGCGTCAACCAGATGACCGCCGCCGGCTTCAACGCCTTCCGCGACGCCCACCACCCGCACGACCTGCGCTACAACGCCGAGTGGGACAGCCGCGGCCTGGCCTGGTGGACGCAGTTCGGCGCGCACATCTGGTTCGACCGCGAGGACTTCAGGCAGAACTTCAGGCAGCTGCTCACCGAGTGGGTGCGCGAGCGGCGCAACAGCCCCTCCCTCATCCTCTGGGGACTCCAGAACGAGAGCATGCTGCCCGAGGCTTTCGCTCGCGAGTGCACCGAGCTCATCCGCAGCCTCGACCCCACCAGTCCCTCACAGCGCCTCGTGACCACCTGCAACGGGGGCAAGGGCACCGACTGGGACGTTCCGCAGAATTGGACCGGCACCTACGGCGGCGATCCCGCCACCTACTCCGAGGACCTTCGCTCGCAGGTCCTGGTCGGTGAATACGGGGCCTGGCGCAGCCTCGGCCTGGGGCAGGCCGGCGAACAGGCGTCACCAGTTTCCGGATACAGCGAGGAGGCCATGGAGGCCCTGCTCGGCACGAAGCTGCGCCTGGGGAAGGCCGCCGCTGGCTGGAGCGTGGGCCACTTCCAGTGGATCTTCGCCACGCACGAGAATCCCGGCCGCAACGCGGGCTCGCGCGGCGAGCAGATCGCCGACGGTTGGTCCCGCCTCGACCGCATCGGCCCGGCCAACAACAAGGGCCTGCTCACCCTCTGGGGCGAGCCCCTCGACGTCTGGTACCTCTACAGGGCCCACTCCGTCCCCCTCGCGGGCGGTGCCACGGTCCTGATCGCGGGCGCCTCCCG
>JAHFTI010000357.1 GCA_023265535.1 Opitutaceae bacterium | reverse complement strand
CCGCCGCCGCCACGCCCGCCGCCGCGCCCGCTCCCGCAACCGCCGCGCCCAAGCCCTCCGCCCCACCGCCCCTCAGCGGCCGCCTCCTGCTCATGGACGACGAGGAGGCCATCCAACGCCTCGCCTCCCGCCTCATCAAACGCCTCGGCCTCGACGTCGAGGTCTGCTCCAACGGCCAACAGGCCCTCGTCAAATACAAGGCCGCCATGGAGGCCGGCACCCCCTTCGACATCGTCATGGTCGACCTCAACATCCCCGGCGGCATGGGCGGTCGCGAAACCATCGGCCCCCTCCTCCAGCTCGACCCCAAGGCCAAGGTCCTCGTCTCCAGCGGCGCCACCGGCGACATCGAGCCCGACGAACTCACCCAGATGGGCTTCGCGGGCGCCATGCCCAAGCCCTACGACATCGCCACCCTCACCCGCGTCTTCAAGTCGGTCCTCGAAAGCCGCAAATAGAAGGCTGTGCATCCGGCGTCCCGGCGCTTAATGCTCTGGCCTCCGCATGAACCAAGTCCTCAAGGATCTCCTACTGGGCGAGCCGAAGCTCACCCTCGCCGTCGCCGAAAGCATGACCTGCGGCCGCGTGCAATCCCGCATCGGCGCCATCAGCGGCGCCTCCGCCTTTTTCCTCGGAGGCATCACCTGCTATACCCTCGAGCAAAAGGTGCGCCACCTCGGCATCGAGGAAGCCCCCGCCCGCGCCCTCAACTGCGTCTCCCAGGACGTCGCCGAACAGATGGCAATAGGGGTCTGCGCCCTCTTCGGCGCCCAGGTCGGCCTCGCCACCACCGGCTACGCCGAGCCCAACGCGGAACGCCGCGTGCAACACCCCTTCGCCTGGTGGGCCATCGCCCATGACCTGGGCGACGGTCGCAGCGCCGTCGTCAGCGGCATGCTCGAATGTCCCGGCGCCGACCGCGTCCGCGCCCAGGACACCGTCTCCATGGTGGCCGTCAGCAGCCTCGCCAACTACCTGCGCCAGTTCCGCTCAGGACTCTGAGCTCGCCCGGCGCCCCGGCCCCACCAAGACCCCGCCCCGGGACCGGCCGCCAGGAAGCGTACGGCCACAAAAAAGGCGAAGGAGGAAATCCTTCGCCTCGAAAGGGGACTGCGTTGCCGAACGTTGCGCGCGCCGCTCAGGGAGCCAGGCGCTTGACCTCTTTCATGAGGTACTCGACCTCCGGAATCGGCTTCACCCAGTCGCTGTAAACGAGCTCGGGGAAGGCGTGGGTCGTATCGTAGAGCAGGCAATTGGACTGGTCGTCACGGGCGATGTAGCCCGCCTTGACCGTGGCGCCCGCATAGAGGCCGGCCTTCTTGGAGTACACGAGCACCGGAGCCTCGATGATGGGCTTGTTCGTCTTCTGCACGTCGGCCGACTTCGGACCGGCGACAGCCTTGGCGTCCACGCCCAGGTTGATGCGGCGGTTGAAGATCAGGCGCGGGGTCGCGTCGTCGGTGATCACATAGATCGTGGCCACCGTGTTCACGCCAAGCTGCAGCCCGAGGCTGGTCTCACCGGCGGTGATCAGGGCGGGAAGGCTCCAGGTGCCGTTGGAACGCTTGACCATCATCACGCCATAGCCCTCCTGCACGCCCAGGATGGCGCCGGCGCGGACCTGGTTGACGATGATGAGGGCGCGGGCCTTGGCCAGCACCTCGGACGGAATGGCCGTCTCGGGACGGCGCTGGAACTCCTGGAGGATCGCCTCACAGGATTCGACGCGCGTGACGAGCTCCTTGCGAACCTCGGGGTCAACCGCGCGAGCGGTAGCCACAAGTGCGAACAGGGAAAAAACAAGGGAGATGACCAACTTCTTCATGTGTGCCGGGAAAGATGGATTGAGTGTGAGGCATAGCAGGCTGCCCGGTGCTTGGAAAGCGCGGAGTGCGTCTTGTTTCACTCAAGTCCGTGCGCAGCCACCTGTTCCTCGTTCCATCCCAGATAATGCCCCAGCTCATGGAGAAAGGTCAGCCTGAGTTCCTTGCGATAGGCGGGCAGGTCGCCGTCGCAATAGTCCCAGATGCTCTCCACATAAAGGATGATGCAGGCGGGCACGGGGTTGTCCACCGAGCTCTCACGCCCCACCGGCTCGCCCATGAAAAGGCCCAGGATGTCGGGCTCGAAACCCTGCTCGATCAGATCCTCGTCCGCATAGGATTGGTAAATCACGGGCACCGCCGAGGCCAGGCGACGCAGGTCCGGCGGCATGCTGCGCAGGGTCCTGTCAACGACTTCAGTGGCGAGACCGGCCAGATAGGGATCCGGTTTCGAGTTGAGGTCGTCTGGGGACGAATTGGCGTCGGGCCTTTGTGAGGGAGGAACCACGTGTAACCGAAGGGCAGGCAGATGACGTCTCAGACCGCGCCAGAGTCAAAACCAAAGCTCCCTAAATCATGAATCTTAAAGTCATCACCACCGCCGCCCTTCTCGTGCTCGGCTCCGCCAGCACCGCAGCCAGCCTCCTCGCCGCAGACGGCGCCACCCCTCCCCCCCCGCCCCCACCCGCACAGGGCCAAGGCCAGGGTCCCGGCGGCGGCCCCGGTGGCGGTCGCGGCATGAACCTTGAGGGACGCCTCAAGATGATGAGCGAAACGCTGGGCATCACCGAGGCCCAGAAGACCAAGCTTTCCCCCATCATCGCCGCCGAGATCAAGGAAATGCAGGAACTCCGCCAGAACGACGCCCTGGACCGCAAGGCCAAGGGCGAAAAAATGAAGGCCATCCGCGAAGCCTACAAACCCAAGATCCGCGCCGAGCTCACCCCCGAACAGGTGGCCAAGCTCGAGGCTTGGGAAAAGGACCACCCCATGGGCGGCCCCCGCGGCGAACGCGGCGAGCGCAAGGGTGGCGACAAGCAGAAATGATCCTTTGTCAGGGTTTGTTAGTGTAAGTGTACAGTAGTGTAATGTTATGAGGGTTAAGGCGCAGGGCACTGGGGCCCTGCGCCTCTTTTTTTGCCCGAAGCCCGGGTCGCGCCGAGGCGCCCTCTCCGGGGCCCTTCCTGAATGCCTGCCAGCGGACTTGCCCGCGTGTGTGCCGACAGACTTCCCTGCATGCCTGCCGGGAGCTGGAGCTGCATGCCTGCCGGGCGACATCCCTGAGTGCCCGCCAACACAGTTCCCTGCCTGCGTGCTTGCCGGCGGGGCGAGGCAAAGCGAGCCTCGCGCAATGGCCTCCTACGCCAAACTGCTCGCACTCACGCTTCCGGTCTTCGCGCTCTTTGCGCTGGGCATCGGCGTCAGGCGCGCCGGCTGGCTCAGCCAGGAGGCCGAGGGCAGCGTCCTCAAGCTCATCGTCAACCTCCTCTACCCCTGCCTCATCTTCAAGTCGGTCCTCGGCAACGAGGCCCTGCGCGTCCCCGCCAACCTCGCGGGCGCCCCGCTGACCGGCTTCGCCACCCTCGTGCTGGGCATGCTGGCGGGACTCTGGGTGGGCCGCCTGCTCCGCCTCGAGGTCGGCAGCGGCCTGCGCACCTTCGCCTTCGCCGTCGGCATCTACAACTACGGCTACATCCCCATCCCCCTCGTCGAAGCCCTCTGGGGCCGCGAGACGCTCGGCGTCCTCCTCGTGTACAACGTGGGCGTGGAAATGGCGATCTGGACGGTCGGCATCCTCCTGCTGTCGGGTCTCTCGGCGCGCGAGGGCTGGAGGAAGCTCCTCAACCCGGTCGTGTTCTCGCTGCTCGTGGGCATGGCCCTCAACACGCTCCACCTCGAGCTGCCCGCCATGGTGCTGCGCGTGGTCGACGCCCTCGCCGCCTGCGCCGTGCCGCTGGGCCTGCTCGCCGCGGGCGCCGCCGTGGACAACTACCTGAAAAAGCCGGGCGACCTCTTCGAGGCGAAGACCTCCCTGGCCGCCTGCGCGCTGCGCATGGGCCTGCTGCCGCTCGTCTTCCTGGCGCTGGCCAGGTTCATCCCCTTCCCGCTCGAGATGAAACGCATCCTGGTCATCCAGGCCGCCATGCCCGCGGGCATGCTGCCGCTCGTCATCGCGCGGCATTACGGCGGGCAACCCATGGTGGCGGCGCGCGTCATCGTGGGCACCACCCTGCTGGGGCTGCTCGTCATCCCGCTCTGGATCGCCTTCGGCCTGGCGTGGGTGGGCGTGTAGGGAGGCAAGCGGCAGGAGACAGGAGGCAGGAAGCAGGCGCGGACAACGCGTAACCGGAACGTGGATACAACCGCCCCTGCGCGCGGGCGCACGGGCCGCCCAGGCGTATCCGAAGTTTAACTACGCGCGGCGCCGCTCAGGCCTTCCAGGCGCGCAGGCGGGCGGCGTGGATCACGCAGACGCAGTCGGAGCCGTCCTCGGTGTGCAGCCAGTGCGGCTGCAGCGCCGCGAACTCGCGGTTCATCGCGTCCTGCAGCGCGCCGACCTCGATGAGCACGATGCCGTGCGGCTTGAGGCGGTTGCGCGACTGGAGGAGGAGCTTGCGGATGATGTCGAGGCCGTCGGTGCCGCCATCGAGCGCGAGGCGCGGCTCGTTGCGGAACTCCGCGGGGAGCCTGTCGCAATGGGCGCTCGGCTCGTAGGGCGGGTTGCTCAGGATGACGTCGTACTTCTCGATCGGCACGGAGTCGAAGACGTCGGACTGGTGCAGGTGCACCCGCTTGGCGAGGCGGTGCGTGCGCAGGTTGATGCGCGACACCTCGAGCGCGTCGGGGGAGAGGTCGACCGCGTCCACCTCAGCCTTGGGAAAGTGTTTCGCGAGCAGGATCGCAAGGCAGGCGGAGCCGGTGCACACGTCCACCACGCGCGTCACCTTCGCGGGGTCCGCGATCCAGCCGTCAAGCTGGTCGGGGATGATCTCGAGGAAATAGGAGCGGGGAATGAGCACGCGCTCGTCCACGTAGAAACGCAGGTCGCCGAGCCAGGCCTCGCGGGTGATGTAGCCGGCGGGGGTATGGTGCAGGATGCGGCGGCGAAAGACGGTGAGCAACGCGGCGCGCTGGGCATCGTTGAGCGCGTGGCCAAGCACCGAGGGATCGCTGTCCATCGGGAGGGCCAAGGTGTGCAGGATGA
>JAHFTI010000356.1 GCA_023265535.1 Opitutaceae bacterium | reverse complement strand
GCCCCCGCGCCCGCCGCGGACAAAGCCATGACAACCCCAGCCACGGCCACGCCCGGCCAGGAACAGGCCAATCCCCTGCTCGTCGAGAGCACCCTGCCCTTCCAGTACCCGCGCTTCGACCTGATCCAGGAAAGCCACTACCTGCCGGCCTTCACCCAGGGCATGGCCGAGAACCTGGCCGAGATCGCCGCGATCAGCGACAACCCCGCCGAGCCCACCTTCGAGAACACCCTCGTGGCCCTCCAGCGCTCCGGCCGCCTGCTCAACCGCGTGAGCAGCATCTTCGGCGGTATCAACGGCACGAATACAACTCCCGGCCTCCAGGCCATCGAGAAGGAGATGTCCCCGAAATTCGCCGCGCACTCCGACGCCATCCGCCTCAACCCGCGCCTCTTCGCCCGCATCGACAAGCTCCACCAGAACCGCGCCAGCCTCGGGCTCGACGCCGAGTCCCTCTACCTGCTCGAACGCACCCACAAGGACTTCGTGCGCGCCGGCGCCAAGCTCTCCCCCGAGCAGCAGGTCCGCCTGCGCGCCCTCAACAGCGAGCTCGCCACCCTCCAGACCCGCTTCTCGCAGAACGTGCTCAAGGAGGTGAACGACTCCGCCCGCCTCGTCGACACGCGCGAGGAGCTCGCCGGCTGGTCCGAGGGATCGATCGCCGCCGCCGCCGCCAACGCCAAGAAGGCCGGCAAGGAGGGCAAGTTCCTGATCCGCCTGACCAACACCACCGGGCAGGCCCCCCTCTCCCAGCTCACGAACCGCGCCCTGCGCGAGCGCCTCTACTCGGTCTCCATCTCCCGCGGCTCGCGCGGAGGGGAGTACGACAACCGGGCCATCATTTCCTCCATCGCCCGCCTGCGCGCCGAACGCGCCGTCCTGCTGGGCTACGAGAACCATGCCGCCTTCAGCCTGGAGGAACAGACCGCCGGCTCCATCGGCGCCGTGAATGGCCTGCTCACCAGGCTGGCCGCCCCGGCGATCGCCAACGCCAGGCGCGAGGGCGCCGACATCCAGTCCCTCATGGACGGGGAAAAGGCCGGCGCCAAGCTGGCCCCCTGGGATTGGTCGCTCTACACCGAGAAGGTCCGCGCCGCCCGCTACGCCTTCGACGACTCCGCCCTGCGTCCCTACCTCGAGGCCAACCGCGTGCTGATCGACGGCGTCTTCTTCGCCGCCACCCAGCTGTATGGCATCACCTTCAAGGAGCGTTTCGACCTTCCCCGCTACCATCCCGACACCCGCACCTTCGAGGTGTTCAACGCCGACGGCTCCACTCTGGCCCTGCTGATCATCGATTGGTACGCCCGTCCCTCCAAGCGGGGTGGCGCCTGGGCGAATGCCTACGTCTCGCAGTCGGGCCTGCTCGGCACGCACCCCGTCGTCGGCAACCACCTGAACCTGGAGAAGCCCGCCGAAGGCGAGCCCACGCTCATGACCTACGACGAGGTCAACACCGCCTTCCACGAGATGGGCCACAACCTTCACGCCATGTTCTCCAACGTGAAGTACCCGCGCTTCGCCGGCACCAGCGTGCCGCGCGACTTCGTCGAGTTCCCCTCGCAGGTCAATGAGATGTGGATGGACTGGCCCGAGGTGCAGGCCAACTACGCCAGGCACTACAAGACCGGCGCCCCCATCCCCGCCGAGCTGCTCGCCAAGGTGAAGGCCGCCTCCAAGTTCAACCAGGGCTTCGCCACCACCGAGTACCTCGCCGCCGCCCTGCTCGACCAGGCCTGGCACCAGCTCAAGGCCGATGAAGTCCCGGGCGCCGACGGCGTGCTGGAGTTCGAGGCCGCCGCCCTGCGCAAGGCAGGCATGGCCTATGATGCCGTGCTTCCGCGCTACCGCAGCACCTACTTCAGCCACGTCTTCTCCGGCGGCTACGCTGCCGGGTACTACTCCTACATCTGGAGCGAGGTGATGGACGCCGATGCGGCCCGCTGGATTGCCAGCCAGGGCGGCCTCTGGCGTGAGAACGGTGAGCGCCTGCGCTCCATGATTCTCTCCCGCGGTGGCAGCGCCCCCGTGATGGACCTCTACCGCGCCTACCGCGGCGGCGATCCGGAACTCAAGCCGCTCCTCGAGCGCCGCGGCCTCGTGACCGGCAACTAAGCCGTCTGATCCGCGTTTCTTCAGGCGTGGGCGCTCGCAAGGGCGGCCACGCCTTTTTTGTGCCCGGCCCGCCCTTGGGCGGTCCACGCCAGGCCCCCTTCCCAGTGGCTGGAGAGAGCCCCCCCCGGCCTTAGGCTCACTGCCGGTACAGCACCTCGACGACGTTGCGCACAAACTGCTCGTCCGAAACCCCCTCGACCGCCTCGGCGGGCAAATGGGTGAGGCCCTTGAAATGGGCGGCAATCTCGGCGAAGAGCCTCACGCGCGCGGCCGCCTCGAGCTCGTCGCGCCTCCTGAGGGCGAGCCAGGCGGCCTGGGCCTGCTCGGGGCGCACCGCCTGGCGCAGGCGCGCCACGATGTGCGGCTGCCTGCGCAGGGAATTGTATTTCGACTCCTGGAAGGCGCTCAGGTCGGGCTGCGGCACAGGCGCCTCCCAGATCACGATCGTGCCCGCAGCCAGGTCGCCCAGGCGCTGCCCACGGCTGCCAGCGAGCGCGGTGATGCCGCCCACCAGGTAGGCGCCCGGCAGGATATCGATGTAACGGAGCAGGTTTCGCATCACGATCTGCGGAAAACTCAGGCGCATGCCGCTCGCATCCACCACACGCAGCCCGACCACGCGCTTGCCCAGGGTCTGCCCGCGCCAGAGCCATTCCAGGACCATGTCGTAGGCGGAACAGAGCAGGAAATAGCCCAGGGTCAGCACCCAGGTGGCCATGTCCACGCTGATGATCTTGAGCAGGCTGATGAGCATGCTCACCAGGCTCCAGGTGGCGGCGATGACGGCCCAGTCGATGGCGATCGCCGCCATGCGCAGCAGGGGGCTCGCCAGGTGGAAGGAGAACTCCGCGCCCTCGGGCGTGCGAATCCGAAGCAGGTGCAGGCGCTCCTTCATGACTTCGCCTCCGCGCCCTTGCCGGCCCTCAGGAGGAACCAGAGCAGCACCACCAATTCACAGGCTCCGAAACTGATCTTCAGCCAGTACGGAAGGAACGGCTCGTGATACTGGCTCAGGAAACTCTCCACCACGCCCGCCCACACCAGCATGATCGCGGCGCCACCGCACAGGGTGGCCACGTCCGCCGCACACTCGCGAAGCCGCGCCGCCAGGCGCTTGTTCTGCCTGCGCCCGATGAGCGCCTTCGCGAGCACAAAGCCCGCCTGGCCGCCCACCAGCATGGCCGGGATCTCGATCACGCCATGGGGCAGGAGCCAGCCCAGCAGGAACACCACCTGCCCATCCAGGATATAGTCGACGGCGACCGCCCCCAGGATCACGCCATTGTAAAACATCAGCACCATCGTGCCGATGCCCCAGGTCAGGCCCAGCGCGACCGCCTTCAGGGTGACCTTCGTGTTGTGGGTCATCAGCTGCCCTGCAAAGCTGCCCTTGCGCCCCTCCATGCGGTCCCTCTTCGCGCTTTCCTCCTTGGCGACGCGCTCACTGGGCGCCGCGTTGAGGTGGGAGAAGGGCATGATGACCTCCTTGGCCTCGAGGTCGAAGGCCAGGGCCAGGCCGCCAAAGCCGCAGCCCACGCACATCAGGATCAGCGCAAACCAGAACGCCCCCACCTGCCTGCGAAAGGTCTGGGGCAACACCTGCGTTAACCACAGCCACGGGCGCCAGCGGGCCCGCTGCCCCTGCCCGCCATGCACCTCGGTGTACGCGCGCGCGACCAGGTTCTCAAGGTAACGCCGCGTGGAGGGCTCGGTCGCCATGGCGGAGAGCCGGGCAAGGTCGGCCGCCGTGCGCTTGTACAGCATCTCCAGCTCGCGCACCTCCTCCAGGCTGAGCTGGCGGTAGGGATCGGCGACAAGGCGCGCCAGCACCGCCTCGAGGCGGTCCCAGCGGGGCTTCTCCTGCTCCACGAATTTCTGCCAGTCGACGATCATAGGGCCTGCCTTTCCTTCACGCGCAGGTACTGGGCCAGCAGCTGCTCGGCCATGGTCTCGTTCTCAAGGAGCGTTGCGGTGACACCGAGCGGACGCAGCCGCTGCGCCAGGCCGCGCGACTCCGCCCAGCGGGCATGCCCCGCCAGCCTGCCATAGAGCTCGGAGTCCTCCGTCACCTCGGCGCCCGTGAAAAGCGGGGCCACGCCCGGCGGACGCAGCTGGTTCACCATGACAAGGTGCTGGCGCGAGAGCAGGCCCGCCTGCTGCACGAAGTCCTCGGCCAGCACCGGGTCCGTCAGGTCGGTCAGGAAGAAGAGCAGGGCGCGCTGGCGCAGGCTGCCGCGCAGGTGGCGCGTGAGCTCCGCCATGTCGGGCGACAGCTCCGAGGGACGCAGCGCATGCACCGCGTCGCGGCAGGCGGCGTAGTGGCGCGGGCCCTGGGCCGCGCGCAGGAAGACGCGTATCCGGTCGTCGAATACAACCAGCCCGAAGCGGTCGGCCTGGCGGCTCGCCGCCAGCAGGAGCAGCAGCGAGGTGGTCAGGTAGCGCTCGAGCGTCGTCACGCTCTTGCCCTCGTGGGTGACGGCCCGCGCGCTCAGGCGCGAGGCGTCGATCACCACGTAGATCTCCTGGGTGCGCTCGGACTGGAAGAGCTTGGTGACGGGCCTGTTCCTCTTCGCCGTGGCCTTCCAGTGGATCTCGTCATAGGGATCGCCGCTCATGTAGTCGCGCAGCTTCTCGAACTCGCGGCCGCGCCCGACCGTGCTGCGCAGGCGCGAGCCGAACTGGCTGCGCGGCAGGAAGATCGCCGCGAGAGTCTTCCTCTCGGTGAAAAGGTTCGGGTAGCTGCGCAGCTCGCAGCCGAGCTCGCGTCGCACACGCAGGCGCCAGAAGCCCAGCGAGGAGGCGACCTCCAGGCAGGCCAGCACGCCCATGAAGACTCCACGGCGGCGGGCCAGGCAGGGCCAGTCAATGTTGGACTGGGCCACATCGGCCGGCAGCAGCACCTCACGCTCCAGCTCCACCGCCTCCACCCCGTCGGGCAGGGCCAGGCCGAAGAGCAT
>JAHFTI010000355.1 GCA_023265535.1 Opitutaceae bacterium | reverse complement strand
CGGATGGGGGGGGACTCGGGGGGGAGCGAGGGGGCGATGCGACACCGTGGCTGTCGCGTGGCGGAGAGACTTGGAGGGACCGGTGAAGGACGGCGAATCCCGCGCTGCGCTCATCGTTGAGCAAGTGCGCCCGCACGCAGTCTCCCTCGGCAGGTCCCGCTGGCAAACGGCGTGGAAGGCGGGTCCCTCGCATGCCGTGTACCGGGCTCGCCCACCCCATGGGATTCTTCAGCCTCGCCGAGCGGGACTCAGCCACGATAATGCAACGCATGCACACCGGCGCCCGCACCCTCCTGCTCCTCCTGGTCTCGCTGCTGCTCCCCTCCACCCTGCTGGCGACGACGCCGCGCCCCCGCGAGTATTGGGAGGAGATCATACGCCGCGACCACGCCGTTCCCCAGGGCACCACCGCCCTCGCGCTCGCCCGGGAACTCACGGGCTTCCTCGGCCACGCCGATCCCCTGTGGCGTGACGAGTTCGGCTTCAGCATCACGGCAGCCTGGGTGCAGAAGGGGCTTCTTGGGCCCGAGGACCTGCGCGCTCTGATGCCCCTCTGGCTGGAGGGCCTTGAGCGCGCCGGGCAGGAGCAGGCGCTGACACGGTCCTTCGCCGCCCTGAACCTCTCGCTCGTCGCAGCCCTCGAGGCGAACAGGCCCTTCCTCACGCAGGAGGAATTCGCCCGCCTCCTCTCCGCGGCGCTGCACGAACTGCGCACCGAGACCGACCTGCGCGGCTGGGTCCCCGGGATCGGCTGGGTGCACGCCACGGCGCACAGCGCCGACCTCCTGCGCCAGCTCGCACGCAGCCCCCGCCTGGCCCCCGCGGACCAGGAGGCCATCCTGGCCGGCCTCGCGGACCTGCTCCGCAGGGCGTATCCTGTTTTCAACTACGGCGAGCCGGAGCGGCTGGCCCGCATCGTGGTCCGCCTATCCCAGCGCGAGGACTTCGCCCTCGCCGCCTGGCAGGCCACCGCGCAGCGCCTCGCCTCGCTCCCGGAGGGGTTCTCCGGCGTGCACCCGGAGCCCGCCCCGTACGCCGCCAAGCGAAACGCCCAGGCCTTCCTGGCCGCGGCGCACCTCCAGCTGCTCGCCTCCAAGTCGCGCAATTGCGACGCCGCAGCCGCCGCGATCAGCGCCCACTTCAGGCCCTGAGGCCCCGGCCGGACAACCCTCGCCCTTCAGGGCGCGAGCCAGTAGAACACCAGGCCCGAGCCGGCCGCATAAAGCGCCGCATCCAGCAGGTTCTTCACGCTCGTGGACCAGGGCCGCAGCATCCAGATCGACTCGCATACGGTGCCAAAGCCATGTGCGACGAAGGTGATCGACGCCACCGACTGGGCCACCACCTGGGCCTGCCCCGGGGCCGCCCCCACGAAGCGCACGGTCAGAAAGGCCGCCACCAGGGCGATCACGAGGGCCCACAGGAACCACAGGCCAAGCGTCTTGCCCATGTTGGGCGCCCCCTTGGGACCGACCAAAACCTGGCATACAGGCCCCTCCTCATACTTTCTCAGCATCTCCGCGCTCCCCATCTTGGCGATGTCGTCGCAATAGGGCACCGCATACAGGCCGGGCGTAGGCTGCTTGGCCCTGACGGCCTCACGCACCGCTTCCTCATTGCCAAATCCCCGGTAATCAGAGGCATGCCACTTGAGCACCATGTGAATCAGGGAACTCACCACAAAAACGACCACTGCGCTCAGCAGGATCGGAAGCCAGAGGGAGATCAATGTAGCCATGAGCCTTGACGCTAACGGCTTCAGCCGGCCCCGCAAACGGAACCACCAATCTTTGCCGACCAGTCCCGCCCCGGCCTAGTTAATTCTCATCAGAACTTCGGGCCAATCCATGGTTGCACAGCCGTCCTCGCTGTGGCGGAGTTGGCCCTGTTCTCCCTGCCCGCGACCCCGGACGGGAGAGGCTTCGCATCCTTCACTGGCCCCCCCAGGCAGGGCGCCGAAGCCCAACGCAGCACCGCCCCAACACGGCGCCACTGCCCAGTCACACGCTCCCCCATGCCCGCCCCCGTCCAGCCTCCGGCACCCTCGCCGACCCGCACCCAGCACCGCAGTTTCGCGGCACTGGGCACGCGCGTGAGCGTGGTCCTCGTCGGCTGCGAGCAGGACCGCGCGCAGGAACTCCTCACCTGGGTCCAGGGACGCGTACAGGAATGGGAGTCGCTGCTCAGCCGCTTTCGTCCCGCCTCGGGCCTCTCGCGCATCAATGCCGCCGCCGGCCTCGACCCCGTCCGCCCGGACCCCGCCCTCTGGGAACTGCTCCTCTCGTGCAGGTCCTACTGGCAACGCACCGAGGGGGCCTTCGACATCGCCCTCCTGCCCCTGCACGATGCCTGGAAACCTTGCCTCACCACCGGCGGCTCGCCCGACCCCGCTGCGCTCGCACAGGCGCGCGACCTCTCCGGCTTCGGCCTGCTCGAGTTCGACCTGCGCGAACGCCAGGTCCGCCTGACACGGCGCGGCGCAGGGCTCGACCTGGGGGGCCTGGGAAAAGGTTTCATCGCCGACCAGGTCGCGCGCGAGCTGCGCGAGGCGGGGCAGCCTGCCGCCTTTCTCAGCTTGGGTGAAAGCACCGTGTACGGCCTGGGCCTCCACCCCGCCGGCCGGCCCTGGCCGCTCGCACTCGCCCCGCTGCCCGGCCTCGCCACCGAATCGCTCTCCTTCCCCCTCGCCGACAGCGGCTTCTCCTGCTCCGGCACCCCCGACTGGCCGCGCACCGCCTTCGCCTCGCTCGCCCTCGACCCCGCCACCGCGCTGCCCCTGGGCGGCCGCCGCTGCCTCGCGGTCTCCACCGCCAGCGCCACCGACGCGGAGGTCCTCTCCAGCGCCCTGCTGACCCTGCCCCACGAGGCCCGCCTGCGCGTCTGCCGCGCCTTCCCCGCCCTGCGCGCCGCTGAGTATTGTTGGGAGGGCGATCCCTCCCGCCCCGCGCAGCTCACCTGGTCCCTTTCCACGCAAGCCCCATGATCGGCAACTCCACCACCGTCCCCACCCGCCGCGAATTCCTGCAGCGCATCGCCCTCGTGCTCGGCGCCGGCACCCTCGCCACGCAGGTGCCCTGGCTCCCGCCCCTGCTCGCCCAGCCCCCGGGCGACTCCCCCGCCGACAGGGTCCGCATCGGCATCATCGGCCCCGGGTCGCGCGGCGGCTACCTCATGCGCCTGCTCCTCGCCACGCCCGGCATCGAGGTGGCCGCGCTGTGCGACGACTACGCCCCGAACCTCGAGCGCGCCGCCTCGCTCTGCGCACCCGGCACGCGCCGCCACAGCGACTACAGGGAGCTGCTCGCCAGCAGGGAGATCGACGGCGTTGTAATTGCCACGCCACTACACGAGCACGCGCCCATGACCCTGGCCGCGCTCTCCGCGGGCAAGCACGTCTTCGTCGAGAAGAGCCTGGCCTACACGATCGAGGAATGCGACGCGATCGGCCGGGCCGCCAAGGCGAGCGGCCTCGTGTTCCAGGTCGGCCACCAGCGCCTCTACAGCCGCCGCTACCTGCGCGCACATGCGCTGCTGGCGCGCGGCGAGCTCGGCCCCATCAGGCAATTCCGCGGCCACTGGCACCGCAACGGCGACTGGCGCCGCCGCGTCCCGAAGCCCGAGCTCGAGCGCAAGATCAACTGGCGCCTCTACCGCCGCTACAGCGCGGGCCTGAGCACCGAGCTCGGCTCGCACCACTTCCAGCTCGCGAACTGGCTGAGTGGCACCACGCCGCTCTCCTGCGTCGGCTACGGCAGCATCAACCACTGGAAGGACGGACGCGAGGTGGAGGACAACATGGCCGTGGTCTTCCGCTATCCCAACGGCGTGCAGCTGCTCTGGGATTCGCTCATCAGCAACGCACACCACGGCTGCGAATTCAAAGTGATGTGCCCAAAGGGCTACATCGAGACCGAGTCGGGCCGCGTCTTCCTGGAGACGCCCCCGCCCGCCCCCGGCCTCGTGCAGCTGGTCAACGGCATCGAGAAGGGCCTCTTCGAGACCATCTCCATCGGCGGCCCCAGCTGGGTGCCCGACCTCGCCAAGGACACCGAGGGCAGCCTGCTCGACGAGAACTGGCGCGAGGTGGACGCCGAGTCGAAACTGCAGCTCGCCGCCTTCGGCAACGCCATCCGCCAGGGCAAGCCCATTCCCGGCATGATCGAACATGCCGTGCATGCAGGCGTGGCCTCGCTCATGGCCCAGTTCGCCATGGAGGAAAACCGCGAGGTTTTCTGGCCCAAGAACCTCTGCGTCTAACCCCACAGCCACACTCCCCCCGTGAAAGACCTTGTCATCCCCGCCCGCCGGATACGCTGTGAACTGCGCTGGCTCGCCGGCTCCCTCGCCGCGGCGTGCGTCATCAACGCCTACGCCATCGTCAGGTTCTCCCGCCCCTGGTCGGAGCTCCTCACCCAGGCCCACCGCGTGCTCGCGCTGGCACTCGGCCTCTGGCTGCTCAGCGCCGTGCTGCGCGCCGGCCTGGCGACGGTGCGCAGCCTCGTCTCGCGACGCCGCGCCTCGTGAGGAAACGCCCTCCGCCCGTGGCCCGGGCCGGGCGGTGGACGAAAGCCACCGCTCAGGGCGCGAGCGGCGTGAGCACCATGTTACGAAACTCGACCTGCGCCCCCTCGGACTGGAGCGCGATGGGACCGGCGCTGAGGTTGAGGCGTGTCGCCGTGTTGAGCAGCACGCCATTCACGCGCAGGACCACCGAGTCGCCGCGGCAGGTGATCTCGTAGACATTCCATTCACCCACCGGCTTCTCCGCGCTGGGGAGCTGGCGCGGCACACGACGCAGCACCTGCGCCTGCTGGCGCGCAGCCTCGTCCGTGCCGGCGGCGGCGAGGGCCTTTTCGCGCGCCACCAACAGTTCGGCGAAAGTCACCGTCGTGGACATGGCAATGAAGTCGCCCGCGTTGCCTTCGGAAAGTTGCGCCTCCAGGCAAACGGGCCAGAAGCGCTCCTCCGGCTGCAGGTGCAGCAGCACGCCGCTGTTGCGGTTGCGCGGCTTGCCGGCGGCGTCGGTGGGGGCAGGACCGGGCACCCAGCGCCACTCCACGCGCAGGGAATAGTT
>JAHFTI010000354.1 GCA_023265535.1 Opitutaceae bacterium | reverse complement strand
ACCAGTTCGGCGGCGGTCCTGTCGATTGACAACAACCGGCGTGCGCCGGTGGTTAACGTATCAGCTCTCACGACCTCGATCGCCGGGGATCCCTTCACGCTCGGTTTCGTGGTTTCGGGTGATGTGTCCCAGACCGTGTTGATCCGAGCGAGCGGTCCGAGCATCGCGCACCTAGTCCCAGGCACTATGGCCGACCCGGTCATGAAGGTCTTCAACCACACGCAGGCCGTGATCGCCGAGAACGACAACTGGAATGCCAACCTGGCCTCGGTCTTCACGAAGACCGGCGCCTTCGCCTTCCTCCCCGGCAGCAAGGACGCAGCCCTCGTGATCACGCTCCCCCCGGGCAACTACACGGTCGAGGTGATCGATGCCAACCGTGCCACCGGCAAGGCCCTCGCCGAGGTATTCCTGGTCGAGCACCCCGTGGACGACTGAGGAAGTGAGTCGAGTCCGACTTGGTTACGGGAATGAGTGCCCCGCCGGCGTAGGCCGGTGGGGCATATTGTTGTTGAGACTCACTTCCCGCGCAAACGGTACAACCTCGCCCCGTGGTAGGGCACGAGGGGGCCGAAGGAGCCGCTGTGCACGCCGAGGTCCTGGCGGGTCCAGAGGTCGCGGACTTCGACGAGGCCCCTGAGGCCGAGCTCGGGGAGGGAGACCTCCACGGGCAGGCCGGGGCCCTTGTCCTCGTTGGAATCGGTGCCGACGACGGTCAGGAAACGCACGCGGCCGCCGCTGCCGGAATGCTCCTTTTCCTCGACCACTGCGGTGGCGAGGAAACGCTTCGCGCCGGCCGGTATCGGGAATTCAACTACGGCGGCGGCCTGGGCCTTGAGGCCTATGACACGGCCGTCCTTTTCCTTGCGGAAGGCGGCGCTGTCCCATTGCGCGTCGGCGCGGGTCCAGGTGAAGTCGGCGAGGGAGCGTTCGCTGCCGTCGGCCATCACGAAGCGCGGGTTGCGCCAGAGGACGTGGGTGAAGCCGTCGTTGTCGGAGACGGGCTCGGCCACGAGGAAGAGTTTCTTGCCGCCCTCGAGGGAGGAGTCGATCTCGGCCAGGGAACCGGCCTCCTTGGTGACGACCTTGCCCGTGGCGCGCACGGCCTCGGTGTCGAGGCGGACGCGGTCGCGTGAGTTGAAGAGGGCGAGGTAGGTGTCGCCTGTCGCCGGATCCTTGGCGGTCCAGGCAATGAGTCCGTCGCGGTCGAAGAGGGGGCGGTTGGCGATGCTGCGCTGGTTGACGGCGAGCACCTCGTCGTTGGTGAGCAGCGAGAGGGTGAAGGCGTCAGTCTTGGTCATGTCGCCGCCGTGCATCAGGGGCGAGCGGGCGATCGACCAGAGGCTCATGAGGGTGTATTGCTCGTCGGGCGTGAAACGGGTCTGGCGTTCACCCAGCATGAGGGTGCCGAGGGGGAGCATGTCGGCGTCGGGCCAGGCGCCCTCCACGCGGTGGCTGTTCCATTGGGCGAGGCGCCAGAACTGCTCCTTCAGGGCGAGCCAGCGGTCCCAGAAGTCGTCGCTGATGCGCCAGAGGTTGGCGTGCTGCGAGACGTGCGCCGCGGCCTTGATGTCGGTGGCGCCGGGCGAGAGGCTGAGCACGATGGGGCGGCCGGTCTTGTCGATGGCCTTGCGGATGGCCTCCACCTCGGGCAGGTTCTGGAAATAGGGGCGGCTGAGGTCGTCGACCTTCACGTAGTCCACGCCCCACTCGGCTATGAGCGCGAAGACGGAATCGTAGTAGGCCTGCGCGCCGGGCTTGGACATGTCGACGCCGTACATGTCGGGATTCCAGGGGCAGGTGTGGACCTTGTCCGCGATGTCCTGCGCGTGGTAGGGGGTGCCGAGGATGGGGAGGTTTTTCTCAACGGCCTGGCGCGGGATGCCGCGCATGAGGTGGATGCCGAATTTCAGGCCCAGGCTGTGCACGTGGGCGGAAAGGGCCTTGAAGCCGGCGCCGTCGGCGGCCGAGGGGAAACGGTTCACCGCGGGCTGGAGACGGCCGTAGCCGTCCATGACGAGCACGGCGTCCTTGCGGTAGCCGTGGTCCTTGGCGCCCGGCTCGTACCATTGGATGTCGACGACGATGTATTCCCAGCCGTGGGCCTTGAGCTTCGAGGCCATGAAGGCGGCCTGTTCCTTGGTCTGCTGCTCGGTCACGGTGGTGGCGAAGCAGTCCCAGCTGTTCCAGCCCATGGGCGGCGTCTTGGCCCAGCCGTGGAAGGGCTGGGTGGGGACGGCCGTTTCGCCTGCGGGCAACAGGGGCAGGCCCAGCGTCAGTGCGGCAAACGGTAGCAGGAATTTGGATACGGGGAGACGGCTGCGTGCGGGGTGGCTCATGCGCAGGCAGTCATCCGCGATTTGCCCGCCCGGATCAAGTGCAGCTGCAAAGGGAGTTACAGGACAGTTAAGGGGCGCCTACTCCATTGTCACATGGCGGTTGTTGTGGACGGCGGATTCGCCCTTGCCGCTGAGGACGTGGCGGATGCCGCTGCCTTTCTTGCCGTTGAGCCAGAGGGTGCACATGTGCCTCAGCTGCACGCCGGGGCGGTCGGGGGCCTCAAGGGCGTTCTCGGTCATGACGGGGGCGGCGAAGAAGACAGCGTACACGCCGAGGCCCCAGGCCTGGTGGCGCTGCACGTGGTCGCCCACCTTGTAGCTCGCGTAACCCTCGATGCCGTCGTGGCTCCAGGCCGCCGTGGAGGGCGGGTCGTAGGGGAGTTCGGACTGGTAGAAATAACAGCGGCCGTCCTCGCCATTCCAAAGCGTCTGGAATTCCTGGGTGTGCTCCACCATGAGGCCGTAGGTGGTCACATGGTTGCCCTCCACGCGCAGGCCGGTCTTGTTGGTGTTGATCTCCCATTTCGCACCGGCGCCATGGTCGGCGCGCCAGAGCCAGAGATTGTCGCCGATCACGTGGTCGGAGTGGATTTCAAGCATCGTCTCCGCCTTGCCGACTATGGCCCCGCCCACGCGGCAAAAGACGTCGTTCAGGACGGTGGGGTTGCGGGGATTGCCGGCGTGGCGGCCGGGGATGCCCACGCGCACCAGGGTGGCGGAACTGTTTGGGCCCGCATCGACCATGAAGCCGGCGAGGATGACGCCTTCGCTGGCATCGACCTCGAGGGCGGACTTGCCCGTGGTCGGAACGAGGGTGGGGTAGCCGAGGCCCAGCACGAGGGTGTTGTCGTTGGGCACGCGCAGGCTGTCGTCGAGTTCGTAGATGCCGGGGCAGAAGAGGAGGTGTTTGCCCGCGGCGAGGGCACGGTTGAGCGTGGCTGCGGTGTCACGGCCGGGCTGAGCCAGGTGGAAGTCGGAAAGGGGGAGGCTGCGTGCGCCCACCTTGTTGTCCTGCCAGCTCGGGCCGCTGGCGGGCTCAAGGCGCAGGTCGGGCACAAGGACGCGGAATTCGCCCTTTTCGTCGACGTGCAGGTAGGGGCGCTCGCGCGTGAGCGGCGCCTGGGCGATGCTCGTGTACGGAGGCTTGGGCCAGCTGCCGGCGCCGGCGTCGGGGCAACCGACGAAGACCATGTTCCAGCCGTGGCCGCCCCAGGACTTGAAGCGGCTGTTGCGCGTGAACCATTGCTGCTGTGTGCCGGTGTCGACCGCCTGGTCGATCACGCTGTCGGCCATGAAGCCGCCGCTCGACCAGCCCTTCTCGGAGAAGGTGATTTTGCCGCGCACATGGAGGCGTCGCAGGTAGGTGCCCTGCGAGACGGCCCAGACCAGGGTGTTGTGGTCGCGCGTGGGCGTGACGGAGAGGTTCTCGAGGCCGCGCCAGAAATTACAGGTAGCGTTGTTGTGTTCCATCCACTCGGCGGTGGAGCGCACGGAGCCCTTGACCTCGACGTCTTCGGGGTTGCGCCCTAGGCCGCCCACCTGCGTGGCGAAACCGACGCGCAGGTCGAGGCGGTGCGTGCCGGGCTTGAGCAGGATGGCGTAGCGGCCGTTGCCGAATTGCGCCGCCTCCTGCTGCTTGAAAACGGCATCGACGCGCGCCTGGGCATCCTTGTCGGCGGGGTCGAGGATGAGGACCTGCGGGCCGAAGTCGGGCTGGGCGCTCGCTGGTGAGGTCGCCTGGGCGGGTTGGGACTGCTGGGCGGCCACGGATGGAATCAGGGCGGGGAGCAGCAGGCCGGCGCCGAAAAGGAGGCGCAGCCAGGCGGCCCTGCTGGGGGAGGCGGAGGGCTGGAAAGTCATGGGGGAAGGGGCGGGGGTTAGTCTGTCGGGATGTGCCCAGGAATGGGAACACCTTTTGAGCCCCTATTTTGAGGGGGGCCCTCTTTCGCCGCGGTGGGGTTACGGAGGATGCCGCGGACGCGACAGGGCGGGATGTCCGCAGGTGGGGAAGTGGAGCACGGCCTTCCATGCCGCGGTTAGGTCCTGTCGGGTGGAAGCCAAGTGCCTTGGTGGGGATTTGTTACCAAAGCAGGCAGGAACGAGGCTGCGGGGTGGCTTGGCCCGAGCTTACTCGAACAGCTCCGGGCCAAGGTGCCATCGGAGCTGCCAATGGCCGGCGGTGACGCGGCGCTCCAGGCAGAGCAGCGAGCATTTGCGCAGCTTGAAAAGGACGGGGCTGGCATGGCCCGTGAGCAGGTGGCTGGCGAGCTTCCCCAGATGGGGCTCGTGGCCCACGACGAGCAGGTCCTTCGTCGCCCTCTCCACCAACGGGGCGAAACTCAGTGGTGAATCGTCCGGCTCCAGGCCGTCGCACACCTTCAGGCGGCGCGGGCTCCAACCCATGGCGCGCGTGAGCAGGCGCGCGGTCTCCTCGGAGCGCACGAGCCTGCTGTGCCAGACGGGCACCGAGTCCAGCAGTTCGCGGCTGCGCAGGAACTCGGCGAGGCGGGCCACCGACTTCCTGCCCTGGAGGCAAAGCGGCCGCAGCGCGTCATTGACGCCCTCCTCGGCCTTTGCGTGGCGTAGCAGGTACAGTTTCACGGAAGTGAGGCAAACAAGCACAGGGGGTGTGCGCAACGATCCCGTGCGGGGCACAGGAGAAATTTGGAGGTTTTCGGCCGCAATCACGCTCCGGATGAGGGTGAGCACGAAGGCACGGAGGTCGCGCCCGAAGCTTCGGCGGGGTGGCGTAGCGGGAGGTG
>JAHFTI010000353.1 GCA_023265535.1 Opitutaceae bacterium | reverse complement strand
CGTTCGCCGCGTGAGTTGGCGGAGGAGTACGCCCACGCCCTGGTGCAAGGGGAGCTGTTGTGTGCTCCCGCGCGCCGCCTGGAGCTGGCAAAGTCATTGCTGGGCAGGCTCAGCCCGGACTACCTGAAGGCGGAGCTGGTGCGACTGTTTCCGGAGGAGGGGCGGCGCCTGTTTGTGTGTGGCGACACCCTTCCCGGGCCTGAGCCGCAGGTTGCCCTTCTGGAAGCTTATGCCGCCTCGGCGCGCCAGCCGGTCGGTGCCTTGGCCGAGACCGCCGCCAGCTCCTGGGCGTATGCCTCGTTCGGCACGCCCGGCAGGGTGCAGCATCGGAACTCCCTGACCCAACCGAGCCTCGAGCAGGTGGAGTTTGAGAATGGTGTTCGGCTGAACATCATGCGCACGAAGGGCGGTGGCGACAAGGTGGAGCTGCTCGCCTACGTGGGGGAGGGAGCAGCCGGTGCCCCCTTGGACAAGCCCGGGCTGAGCTGGCTGGCGCAACGCAGCCTCATGCAGGGGGGACTGGGAAAACATGCCTCGGCGGAGTGCTCGACCCTGTTTGCGGGCAAGGCGGTCAACCTTCGTTTTTCCGTCGGGTTTTCGGCCTTTGAATTCCGCGGGAGCACAACGACGCGTGATCTCAGGCTCGAGCTGGAATACCTGGCCGCGCAGCTCAGCGATCCGGGCTGGCGTGCGGAGGGGACGCGGCTGGCCCGCGCCGGCATCGCGCCGCAGTATGCCGCGCTCGCCCATGGCCCCGGGGGCCCGCTCCAGAGGGAGCTCGCACGTTTTGTCGCCGGAGGCGACGTGCGCTTTGGCTTGCCGGCACGCGCGGACCTGGAGGCGAGGACCGACGCTGAGTTGCGCGCCTGGCTCTCGGAGGAACTTTCCGCCGGGCCCTTGGAGCTGGGGCTCCTGGGCAACGTGGACCTGGAGCAGGCGATCCAGCACGTGAGCGAGACGCTCGGAGCCTTGCCCGTGCGCAGGGCCGCCCGGCTGCCACGCAGCTCCTTCTCGGTGCAGTTTCCCGAGGTCCCCTTTGAACGGCACTACACCGTCTCCTCCTCCCTGCCCAAGGCCCTGGTCCTGGTGTATTGGCCGACGACGGACGGCATCAACCTGCGGCGCGGACTCCTGTTGAGGATCCTGGCCGAGGCCGTGAAGAACAGGCTTCGAATCAGGATCAGGCAAGAGATGGGGGGAACCTACACGCCCTCCGTGCGCAACAACGCCAGCCAGGCGATCCCCGGTTATGGCTACATTGTGGCTACCATCGATGTCGCTCCCGACATGGTGGCGCGGGTGAACGAGGCGGTGCTCGAGGTGGGGGAGGATCTTGCGCGCGGAGGCATCAGCGAGACGGAGTTCGAGGAGCTCCGACGCCCGGCCCTGACGGCCCTGAAGGATTCCCTGCGTTCTCCCAATTACCTGCTGAGCTCGCTCGTGGCGCGTGCGCAGAAGGAGCCGGCGCGCGTGGCCTGGCATCGCGACTGTGTCGGCATCCTGACGAAGCTTCGTGCGGAGGAGCTCTCCGCCCTGGCGGCGCAGTACCTGCCGCGCTCGCGGGCGTCACGCGCCAGCATCGTACCCGATGGCAAGGGGCCGTCGGAGGCCCCCGTGCCGGTCGAGGGCGAGCGTCCGGAGGAGGCCCCCGCACTCTAGCAGGGGGGGCGCGCGGCCTCCAACGGGAAGCGCCCAGCACCTCGTGCCGTGCGCGGTGCTTCACGGGTGGGACGCACACAGCGCGTTGACCGCGGCCCGCTGCCTGGCGAAAAGCGCCGTTCCGACTTCGCCAGCCGTGCCCCCTCGAAAGAGGGGCTCCCAAAGAGGAGTTGGCACCGGGGGCTGCTCTGCGAGCGTTCGGCTGCCGCCCACGCCTGCGCAACGCAGGATCGGGCCCCACTCCCCATGCCCACCCCAGAGCCCGTTTGCCCCGCTGCCATGTTGGTCGATGAAGTCACGCGTCTGTTCCCCAGCTTCCTGGAGGATCCTGTGCAACGTGACTTTTCCCAAGGCACCGCGGCCGTCGCAGTGATCGCCCCCTCGGGGCGTATCCACGGCCAGATCTTTGGCAATGACAAGGCACGTGGCCGCGTCTCCCTCGGGATCGCCCACCGCAAGCTCAGCCAGGTCTGGTGCACCGGCTATGCCACCGGGCACTTCGAGGAATTGGTCTATGCGGGAAAGCTGGACGAGGGCCGGTTTGGCGTGAACCGCCCCGACTTCATCGGCTGGGAGGGCGGAGTCCCCCTGGAACTTTCAGACGGCACACTGCTGGCCGCCGCCTTCTCGGGCTTTCATGGCGTCAAGGACATCGAGATCCTGGTCAGGGCCGCCGCCGCCGTGCCCGGCCTGAGCGTTCGCCTCAACGGACGATGATCCAGCCCCAGGCTGCCGCCCCTCCCCGTCCCGGGAGGGCGGTGCGGTGGCCGGCCTTTTCCCATGACCAAAACCATTTCCTTCACGCTCAATGGCCGGCCTGTGCAGGTGCAGGCCGCGGCGGACCGCATGCTGCTCTGGGTCCTGCGCACCGAGCTCGGCTTGACGGGCACCAAGTTCGGCTGCGGCATCAGCCAATGTGGTGCCTGCACCGTGCTGGTCAACGGTCAGGCGGTGCGTTCGTGCACGGAATCGGTCCTGTCTGTCGAGGGGAAGGAGCTCGTGACCATCGAGGGCCTCGCCCAGGGTGAGTCCCTTCATCCGCTCCAGAAGGCCTTCATTCAGCACGACGCGTTGCAATGCGGCTTCTGCACGCCGGGCATGATCCTGACCGCCTATGCGTTCCTCCGAAGGAATCCGAGTCCCAGCCACGCGGAGGTGCTCGCGGGCATGAACCATAACCTGTGCCGCTGCGGCGCACACCTTCGCATCGTCGAGGCCATCCTCTCCGCCGCCGCCGCAATGAGAGGAGCCTCCTCCCCATGAGCCCACTGCGAGACCCCGCTTCCACCCCTTCCTCACCCGCCCGCCCCGAGGCAGACCTCATGCGCCCGCCGACGCGCAGGGAATTCCTCCGGAATTGTGCCGCCGGCCTGATGATCTGGGTGACCCTGGGCAGCTCCCATTCCCTGGGGGCCGAGCCCAAGTCGGAGTCCAGCCACGTGTTCAAGTCCCGCCCCAAGGACTCGAAGGATTTCAACAGCTTCCTGAGCATAGGTGCCAATGGGCGCGTCACCTGCTTCACTGGAAAAATCGAGATGGGGCAGGGCCCCATCACCTCGCTTCCCCAGATGCTGGCCGAGGAGCTCGACGTGTCCGTCGACGAGGTCGACATCGTGATGGGGGACACCGAACTGTGTCCCTTCGACCAGGGGACCTGGGGCTCGATGACGACCCGCTATTTCGGGCCGCTGCTGCGCGCCGCCGCCGCCGAGGCGCGCGGGGTGCTTCTGCTGCTCGCCTCCGAAAGCCTGCGGGTGCCTGTCAGCCAGCTCGTGACGCAGTCCGGCAGGGTCATCGATTCCAAGGATCCCGCGCGTTGGGTGGGCTATGGGCAGCTGACCCAGGGCAAGCGGATCGAGCGCAGGCTCGCCGTGACACCGGACCTCAGGAAGCCGGCCCAATTCAAGGTGATGGGGCGCCCCCTCCTGCGCAGGGATTCGCGGGAGAAAGTGACCGGAAAGGCCTTGTTCAGCGGAGACCTCCGCCTCCCGGGAATGCTGTATGCCAGCGTGCTGCGCGCCCCCGCCCATGGCGCCAAGCTGCTGCGCGTGGACAGTTCCGGCCTGAAGGGGCTAGAGGGAGTGGTGCTGGTGCAGGAACCCGGCCTGGTCGCAGTCCTGCACGAGCTTCCCGACCTGGCGCAGGAGGCGCTCGGCAGGCTCAAGGCGGAGTTCGCACCCAGCACGTCCCCGCTCGACGACAGGAGCATTTACGGGCACCTGGAGCGCGCGCCCGTCCCCTCGCAGGTCATCCATCAGGCGGGGGATTTGGGGAAGGGGCGGGCCGGCGCGGTGCGCATGCTTGAGACCACCTATCTCAACGCCTACGTGGCGCACTCCGCAATGGAGACACACACGGCCCTGGCGCGCAGCGAGGGCGGGCAGATGACCGTCTGGGCCTCGACGCAGAACCCCTTTGGCGCGCGCGAGGAAATCGCCGAGGCGCTGGGCCTGCCGAACGAAAAGGTCCGGGTGATCACGCCCTTCCTGGGCGGTGGCTTCGGGGGCAAGGCCTTCAACCTGCAGGCCGTGGAAGCGGCCAGGCTCGCCCGGGCGACGGGGCGCCCGGTCCAGGTGTGTTGGACGCGCGAGGAGGAATTTTTCAACGACACCTTCAGGCCTGCCGCCGTGGTCAAGGCAAGTTCCGGCCTGGATGCGGAGGGGCGCATTGCCTTCTGGGATTATGAGGTGCGGTTTGCCGGGGACCGTGGCTCCGACCTGCTCTATGACGTGGCCCATCATCGCATCTCCTCGGTGGGGAATTTCGACGGGCCTGCGGGCGTGCATCCCTTTCCGGTGGGCGCGTGGCGTGCTCCCGGTTGCAACACCAATGCCTTCGCACGCGAGTCCCACATCGACGAGCTCGCCACGATGGCGGGCGTGGATCCGATCGAATTTCGGCTGCGCCATCTCAGCGAGCCTCGCGCCGTGCGGGTGCTGAAGGAACTGCGCCAGCGCTGGGCGTGGGGGCTGGGGGGCAATGAACCCGGCCGCGGGATCGGAGTAGCGTGCGGCCTGGATGCGGGGACCTTTGTCGCCACCCTCGCCGAGGTGCAGGTGGATTTGCAGAGCTGCAAGGTCGACGTGAAACGCGTCCTGTGCGTTCAGGAGATGGGCCTGGTGATCAACCCCGCCGGCGCAAAGATCCAGATGGAGGGCTGCATCACCATGGGACTTGGCTATGCCCTCTCCGAGGAAATCCGTTTCAAGGGAGGCGAACTGCTCGACACGAATTTCGACAGCTACGCGCTGCCGCGCTTTTCGTGGTTGCCGAAGATCGAGACGGTGATCCTGGAGGCCGAGAACTCCCCGCCCCAAGGCGGAGGCGAGCCCGCCATCATCCTGATGGGGGCGGTCCTCGCGAACGCGATCCGCAACGCCACGGGCGTCCGCCTGCTGGAGTTGCCCATGACTCCTGCACGCCTCAAGGCGGCCCTCAACGCCGCCGC
>JAHFTI010000019.1 GCA_023265535.1 Opitutaceae bacterium | reverse complement strand
CCTCGCCGACATCCTCGGCTTCAATCCGACGAAGAAGAAGACCAACCCCCTCGTCGAGGACGAGGAGAACATCCCCGAGCGCTTCCGCCGCTATTACAAGATCCTCATCGAGCTGCGCGACCACGTCACCGGCCAGCTCGACACCCACACGGAGGAGACCCTCAAGCGCTCCTCCAAGGATGATGCCGGCGACCTCTCCAGCTACGGCCAGCACATGGCCGACGCAGGCACCGACACCTTTGACCGCGACTTCGCCCTGAGCCTCGTCTCCAACGAGCAGGAGGCCCTCTCCGAGATCGATGCGGCCATCACCCGCATCAAGAACGGCACCTACGGCATCTGCGAGGCCACCGCCAAGCCCATCGCCAAGGAACGCCTGATGGCGGTGCCCTTCACGCGCTACTCCGCCGAGGCCCAGAAGGACATCGAGAAGAACCGCTACCGCACCCGTCAGCAGGCCGGACTCTTCGGCGAGATGGGTGAGGAGGGCGCGAAGATCGCCGACGAGGACGCCGGCGGCGACGAGTAAGGGAGCCACGGCCACCGTGTCGCCCGACTCGATCAATTCCATAGTCAATCGAGAACCGCCGGAGCCCCTGCTCCGGCGTGTTGCTTCGTATAGGCTGCTGCATGTCCTCATGCTGTCCGTCCTGGTGCTCGACAAGGCCAGCAAGATCTGGGTGAAGCTGAACATCCCCTACGGAGCCTGGCGCCCGCCCGAGGCCATCGAGGTCATCCGCGACTTCTTCTACATCACGCATGTGGGCAACACCGGCGCCGCCTGGAGCATCCTCAGCGGCCGCAGCGTGCTGCTGGCGAGCATCGCCGCGCTCACCCTCGCGGCCATCTTCATCTGGCGCAGGGCGCTCGGCCTGAAGGAGCGCCTGGTGCAGGTGGCCTTCGGCCTGCTCATCGGCGGCATCGTGGGCAACCTCATCGACCGCATCGTCTACAAGCACGTGGTCGACTTCATCGACCTGCATTTCGGCTCCTACATCTACCCCACCTTCAACGTCGCCGACTCGGCGATCTGCATCGGCGTGGGCCTGTACATGTGGCACAGCTTCCGCACTGCAAGGCAGTGAGGAAGCCGCTGGCCGGCGGAAGGCCGGGGGGATGAAATGGCGGGACACCCGCCCCTCAGCAGAGAACCTCGTCCACCAGCGCGACCGGCGCAGGGGCGGCGGTGCCGAAGGAGAAGGCGGAAAGAAGTGACTCCCTCTCGCGGCGCGCAGAGTCCGTATCCTTCGCGAGGATACGCGCGATCGGCTGCCCGCGCTCCACGCGCTCGCCGGTCTGGCAGAGCCGGTCGATGCCCACTGAAGGATCGATCCCATCCTCGGCGCGGATGCGGCCGGCCCCGAGGCGAAGAGCAGACAGGGCCACGGCCATGGGCTCCACGTCCGTGATGTATCCGCTTTCCGGAGACAAGACCAGCTCCTGCGCCGGCGCCTGGGGCAGCAGCCCAGGATCGTCCACCACGCGGGGATCCCCGCCCTGGGCCTCGATGATCTGTGCGAACTTGGCGAGCGCCGCGCCGCTGCCGACGCTGCGTTCCAGGCGTGCGCGGGCGGCGATGGGATCCGTCTCCACGCCCGCCAGCAGCAGCATCTGGATGCCCAGCTGATAGGTCAGCTCCATGACATCCGCAGGGCCGCGCCCCTGCAGGCACTCAAGGGTTTCCGCCACCTCCACGGCATTGCCCACGGCCCGGCCCAGGGGGCGGTCCATGTTGGTGAGCAACGCACGAGTCGGCTTGCCCACACGCACGGCCACGTCGACCATGGCGCGCGCCAGCTCGCGCGCACGGGCCTTCTCACGCATGAAGGCGCCGCGCCCGAACTTCACGTCGAGCACCAGGGAGTCGATGCCCTCGGCGAGTTTCTTGCTGAGGATGCTCGCGCAGATGAGCGGGATGCACTCAACCGTGGCAGTCACGTCGCGCAGCGAGTAAAGCTTCTTGTCAGCGGGGGCGAGCTCCCGCGTCTGGCCGATCAGGGCCACACCCACCCGCTCCATCTGGCGACGGTACTCCTCCATGGAGAGTCCCACGCGAAAGCCGGGAATGGACTCCAGCTTGTCGAGCGTGCCACCCGTGTGCCCGAGGCCGCGCCCGCTGATCATGGGGACGGCCACGCCGCAGGCGGCCACCATCGGGGCCAGGGGAAGTGAGAGCTTGTCCCCCACCCCTCCGGTCGAGTGTTTGTCGACCTTGGGAAGGGCAACCGACGAAAGGTCGGCAATCACGCCGGAGCGCATCATCGCGTCCGTGAGTGCAGCAGTCTCGGCGGAGTCCATGCCGCGCAGGAAAACCGCCATCAGCATCGCGCTCAGCTGGTAGTCGGCCCAGGAACCGTCCGTGGCCCCTCGCACGAAGGCGCCAATTTCCGCCGTGGTGAGGGTGTGGCCGTCGCGTTTGCGCGCGATGACATGCTGCGGGAAAAGGGAGGAGGGCGGCACACTTTGCATGCCCCAAGCCTTGAGGGATTCAGCCGGAGGTGCAACCGCCTCTTCAGCGTTGGCAAGCAAATGCACGCCCCCATGACGAGGCCCTGAGGCGTTTCAGTTGCGCCAGGCCAATGACACGCGCCTGCCGCCACACTCCTGCCTCCACCTGCAGGACCCGGTCCCTTCCTGCGGACGCCCCCGGGCACCCGCCGCCTTGCAAACCCCCCGGCCGCCCCCGGCTAGTTCCAGCCCAGCCACTGCAGGACCTGCAGCACCAGCCGTTCCGCCACCTCACCAAGGAAGACAAAGTAAAGGGCACCAGCCAGGAATACCCCATACCCAAGGACAATGAAAAGACCGTCGCGCTCCAGCAGTCCGCCTGCGACCAGGAGAACCACCCACGCAGGAAAACTGTTGGTGAAGGGAATGGGCAGCGGCAACAGAAGCACGAGCGCGGAAAGCAACATCAGGCCCGCGTGGGTGCGCACCAGGAAGGCGGAGGAGAACATGAAGGGCCAGCGCGGCTTGAGCATGCGCTCCAGGAAACGGATGACGCGCGTGGTGAGGGCGAGCACCTTGGCGAAAAAGCCCTGCGGCACCTTGCGCCGTTGAAGCGAGCGGGGAAGCCAGGGGCGTTGCCCAAGGCTGAGGCGCATGGCAATGAAGGCGATCGCAAGGCCAAAGGGCGTCGAAAGGCCCGGCAGCGGCAGCGGCGTCAGAAAGGGCAGGGACAGCAGGATCACCAGCAGCAGGTAGGCACGGCCGCGCAGAAGCCTGATGAGCTCCCCCAGCGTGACCGGCCTCTGGGCGACACGCTCAAGCAGCAGCCCGAGCTCATCCGAAAGCTTCCTGTGCGGCTGGGTCTGGAGTTTGATGATCATGTCCCGGAACAGGCTATGTCCAAAGAGGCCTCTTCGCAAGGGAGGGAAACCCCACCCCGCCCGCAGCAGGGGCTCACACGCCGCGCCGGTTGCCCCACAGCTCAATGTGAAGCCTGTGGGCGTATCGGTAGCCGTGGTCGCGGCACAGGTCGGCGAGCCAGTTGGCGCGCCCGCGCATCACCTCGAGGGTACGTGCCTCGGGCATGAGCTGCACCTTGTGCTTCGGGATGCCCGGCCCGATCTTGGCCAGCATGCCCTCGATCTCGATCAGGTCCTCGGGACGCGACACCACAAATTTGAACTGGTGGGGATACTTCTGTATCCACTCCCTGATTACATCCGGCTTCCAGCGCTCCGCCTCATGGCGCTTGTGCCAGGCCGCGTGCTGGCGCACGTCGGGGGCGGAATTGACGAGCTTCGGCGAAAGCGAGGCCAGGTCGCAGCAGATGCCGCCCGGCGCCACCGTGCCTGCGGTCTCGATCGTGAGGTGGTACCCCAGGAGCTTGAGCTCGGAGGCCAGCTCATGCACCTGCGCTGCGATCATCGGTTCGCCGCCCGTGAGCACCACGTGTTCGCAGGGATGGCGCTCCACCTCGGCGACGATCTCGTCGACGGCCATCTGGCGCCCCTCGGGGTTCCAGGACGCATAAGGGGTGTCGCACCAGGCGCAGCGCAGGTTGCAGCCGCTCGTGCGAACAAAGACGGAGGGCACGCCGCACAGCTCGCCCTCGCCCTGCAGCGAAAAAAAGATCTCCGAGATCAGCATGTGCCGGGTCGCGCTGAGGGTTTCGGGGGCAGTGGTGCCATGGACAGGTACTCCGTCGGATCGGGCACGCCCGAATTGAGGAAGGCCTCGCGCCGCTCGACACAGGTGCCGCAGGTGCCGCAATGCACCGCACCACCCTTGTAGCACGACCAGGTGCGCCTGTAATCCACGCCGAGGCTCGCGCCGAGCGCGGCAATCTGGGCCTTGCTCAGGTCGATGAAGGGGCGCAGGAGCCGGATGCCCGCATAGGTTCCCGACTCCATGGCACGCCCCATTGCCTGCATGAATTCATCGCGGCAGTCCGGATAAATCGCATGGTCCCCACCGTGCGCCGCGATCACGAGCCCCTCGGCCTCGAGACTCTCGGCAAAACCCGCCGCGATGGAGAGCATGATGGCATTGCGAAAGGGCACCACGGTCTGCCTCATCGTGAGCTCCTCGTAATGCCCGTCAGGGATCGCGCCCCCGCTGCTCAGCAGGTTGGACTGGAAAAGCCGGTCCATGAAACGCAGCGGCACCTCCTCATGGCGCAGCCCGAGAGCGGCGCTGTGCTCGGCAGCGAAGGGCAGCTCGCGCGGATTGTGCTTCGAACCGTAGTCAAAACTGATCGTGGCCACGGGTTCGTGGTGCCGGCGCGCCCAATGGAGCGCCGTGACAGAATCCATACCGCCGGAACATAGGACTACGACTTTCATGTGTTGAAGCGTGCGGATTCCATGACAGGAGACGGCCCGAACCAAGCAGATTCCTTATGAAATGCCCTCCCCGGGCCTAATAGGCGTGTAAAAAACCAATCAAGCAGCCCCTGCAGCGGTAAGCACCTTGTAAAAGCCGGGCCGCCCCATGGTCAACGGGCCGGAATACTGCGATACTGTGATGAGACGGAGAAACAGGACTCACATGAAACTACACAAAAAGATCCTCATCGCCCACCCGGACGCGCATGTGCGCCGCCGCAGTGTGATGCTGCTCGCCGCCGCCGAATTTGATGTCCGCACCAGCACGACGACGCAGGAAACGCTCGATGAGGCCAAGGCCGAATGGGTGGACCTTGCGGTGATTCCCTACAGTGCGGGCGACCTGCGCGGCATGGCGTTGTCGGAGGACCTGCGCAAGACCCAGCCCACCCTCCTGGTCATCCTGACCTGCACCAAGGCCGAATTCCAGGAGGCGGTGCGTGCCGTCAAGATCGGCATCGTCGACGTGGTCCCCATGGCGGATGACCCGGCTGCACTGGCCTCCGCCGTCTGCCACTTCTTCAACATCACGCCGGACGCCGAGGTCAGCATGGAGGAGCTCAGCCGCGCCGAGGCCGTGCTCGATTGCATCGGCGGGGTCGTGACGACGACGGACAGCCGTGCGCCCTTCGACGTGGCGGGCAGCCGGGCCGCCTCGGAGATGGTGTCCGCCGCACGCAGCCAGGCCGTTCACGAGCGCGAGCTCGAGCGTGCCACCCATGAGCGCAACGCCCTGGAAGCCCAGCTTCGGACCCTCCTGGCACAGAACAACGAGCTTACGCGCATCGAGAACCAGTCCTCCGAACTGGCTTCCCAGCGCGAACTGATCAGCGCCGCCCAGGCCACCATCGACCTGAAGTCCAAGGAGCTTTCCGACCGCCGCAACCATCTCGGGGCCCAACGCGAGCAGCTGGAGGAGGAACGCAAGGCCCTCGAGCACAGCACGCGCAACGCAGCCTCGGCCGGCGTCAACCCCACCGATTCCGAACGAGCCCGCCTGAAGGCCTGGCAGAAACTCCTCACCGAGCAGGCTGAGCAACTGCGCGCCGAGGCGGTGCTGCTCCAGCAGGATCGCGCCCAACTCGCGGCGGAACGCCGCCATTGGCACAAGGACCTGGATGTGCTGCGCGAGCAGGAGGACAACCTGCGACGCTACGAGGCCCGCCTTCGCGACTATCAGGCCCGCATGGAGGCGGACCGCGTCGGCCTCATCAGCGCCCAGGCCGGCGCCCACCCACTGCACTCGGATGTCCAGGACGACAAGGCCGTGCACGAGGCCTGGATCAAGCTCCAGCGCGCGCATGACGTGCTCGAGACGGAGAAGGCGCACCTTCGCGAGGAGCGCCTCGCCATCAAGGACTGGGAGCAGGCCCTCAAGGCCAAGGAAGCCAAGCTCATCGAGCGAGAGGCCCGCTTTGAGATGCTGTCAAAGCCCGTGGTCACGAATGCCGCAAATGGCGGCGGCACCGAGGGCGAAAACGACGGTGGTATGCTCCGCAATTTCACCAAGGCAATGTTCAAGGGGCGCAGCAGCTAGGCAGCGCCCCCGAGCCCATCCTTCTGTCAGTGGTCACTCAGGTTCGGTTGTGGGAAACAGGCTGGCCGCCACCTCACAGGAGGTCGGCGGCCAGTTCTGCAAGGCGAGACCGCTCACCCTTGGTGAGGGTCACGTGAGCGGCAATGGACTGGCCGCGCATGCGGTTGTGCGCATACACAAGTCCGTTGCTGCGGGAGTCCACGTAGGGATTGTCGATCTGGGCGGGATCGCCGATGAGTACAATCTTGGATCCCTCGGAAATGCGGGTGATGACCGTCTTCACCTCGTGGGGGGTGAGCTGCTGTGCCTCATCAAGGATGAAGAAACGGCGCGCAATCGAACGGCCACGGATGAAGCAGAGCGCCTCGATGTCCACGAGGCCGCTGCGCAGGAGCCGCTCGTAGGGTTTCATCGGCGGCAAACCGCCCGAGGGCTGGGGCCCATGGACGGCGGGAGGGGGCATGATCGACGCGACCATCGCCTCCTTCTTCTTGAGCTTCTTGGCGACCTTCTTGGTGGCGAACTGCGGCTCCTTGGGCGGCTTGGAGGGGATGAGCACCTCAAGCGCATCGTGATAAGGCTGAAGCCAGGGCTTCATCTTGTCCTCGAGCGATCCCGGAAGGAAGCCAATGTCCTTGCCGAGGGCGATGACGGGGCGTGAAATGGAGACGCCATCATAGCGGCTGCAGGCATCAAACACCTGCGACAGTGCGCAGGCGGTGGAGATCAGGGTCTTGCCCGTGCCGGCCTTGCCGAAGCAGGTGATCAGGGAAATGGTCTCGTCCAACAGCGCGTCCATGAAGAACTGCTGCTCCAGGTTGCGAGGGCGGATGGGAATGCCACCGGGCGCACGCACCGAGTCGGGAAGCTTGAGACGGCGCAGGACACGGTCGCCGTAATAGCGGGCGGGCATTGTCTTGCCCTCATCGGAGCGCAGCAGGACGTACTCGTTGATGGCCAGGCCGCGGCTCTCGTCGCGATCCAGCTCAAACTCCCCCTCGGAGGCGAAGCGCTGGAGGTCATAGATGGAGATGGCGATCTCCCTGTAATGATCCTCGTCGTTCTTCTCCGGCACCTTGTCGTTGAGGTAGTCCTCTGACTCAAGGCCGACAGCGCGCGCCTTGAGCTGAACATTCACGTCCTTGGTCACCAGGATGACCGGCGGGGTGAAGCGTTCCTGTACAAAAAGTGCGCTGGCAATGATACGGTTGTCCTTCTTGGTCAGGTCGGGAAGCACAGCGCGGAGGCGCTGCATGCCGGGCGATTGAGTCTGACCCTCAATGAGGTAGCGGTTGATGATGACCGACAGGGTCCCGCCCGTGGGCAAGCGGACTCCTTCATCCATGGCGTGCGAGGAAGGCAGGAGCTCCTGCAAGGTGCGGTGCACCCTTCTCGCGTTACGTCCCCGCTCCGTGGACTGCTCACTCTTGATGGCATCGAGCTCCTCAAGAACCTCCACCGGAATGGCCAAGTTGTTCTCCTGGAATTTGAAGATGGACTGGGGGTCGTGAAGGAGGACGTTGGTGTCCAACACGTAGGTCTTGATCTTGCTGGCGACCTTCAAATTCGATTCGTGGGTAACCGTTCCAAGCGCTTTTTGCATCGGCTGTGGATAGCTTGTGAATAACCCTGCATGGAGCAGGCGCTTTGTCGACAGAATCCGCGGGCAGCCCGTACGATTTATTTGTGAAAAACGCCAGCGCTTGTGGTTGCAGGAGGGCGTGCCCACTACGGGTTGTGTCCGCAGTCATATTGCGGAAGCTCCGGGCACCCAAGGAGGATACGGCAGGCCGCTATTAGCAGGACTGTGCATGAGTCCAAGCAATGCCCATAAGCCGCAACACAGGTCGAAATAAGGAGGCCGCATCGCCCCCCCCGTAAAAAAGGAGGGCGGGCTGCCTACCCCTAAGCAGCCCGCCACTGTCTTTCTTTGTTACCCCAAAACATCTGCTAAGCAGATGAGTTGAACCGTCCTGTATGACGGCACAGATCGGCCTTGGTTCCAGAATTCTACGAGAAATTCATCGATCCTCTGCAAGCCCCTGAACGCCTTATTGTTAATAACAACACAAAATTCGGCTTACAAACCGTCATAGGTCTTTCCGCGATCTTTTTTGGGGCGCTGGACACCCCAGATTCGACACCAATACTCCGCGAGATTGCGCATGCTGATGCGCTTCGAGCCTTCCCGCAACACCGTGCCACGGAAGGGTTCCACCACCTGGGCACGCTCGAGGTAGTAGGACCAGATGTCACCATCGAGCAGCAGCGAGGCCTCATGGTCGTCCGCGCAGGCACGACTGGTGGAGCGAACCTTGTCCATCCAGTACTGTCTCTCGTCGGGATGCGAAACCACATAATCGAGCACCATCTGCTCACTGCGATTCAAACTCATGCCCACAGCAAAGGCCCTTTCAACTTTCGGTGAAGAGCAAACTGCCGAGCATTGCATTTATATAATATTTGCCCTAACAATCCAAGCACCCCACAACACCCCTTATCTCCATGCTTCAAAAACTTAAGGAACAGATTCCCGCTGTCATCATTACGGGCGCCGTAGTTGTCGGCGCCGCCTTCTGGTTTCACCAGAAGACCGTGGCTGACATGAATGCCAACCAAGAGGCCCAGCTGCAGTCGCAGCGCAAGGACTTCGAAGTCCAGCTCAAGGCCTCGGCTGAGGAGACACGCAAGCAGATCGAGGCGGTGGACAAGATGCTCAAGGAAGCCATCCAGAAACGTTCTGCCGACGTGTTCATGAACGACGAGGAAATCGCCAAGATGAACGCCGAGAAGGTGAATCAGCTGGCGGAGGCCGTCGCCATGAAGATCCAGCCGAACCTGCCGCTGCCGAAGACCCCCGAGGAGGCCGAGCGCATCCAGAACGAGCAGGTGGACAAGGTCTCCGGCCGCATGGCGGAGAAGATCCAGCCCATCCTGGCTGAGATGTCCAAGGACCAGAACCTTACACGCGACCAGATCGCGATGTACTCGCAGCGCATCACCGACCAGGTCGGCACCGTGCTCACCGCCGAGCTCGCCAAGAACCAGCAGCTCAACAACAACCTCATCGCCACGCGCGCCGTCGCCCACGAGTCACTCGCCCTCTCCCACGAGCTGACCGCCCTCTACCTGAGCACCTTCAAGGATCAGGGACTGGTCACCCGCATCCTCAGCCTGCCCGCCAACGTCGTGAAGGACGTGTCGAGGATGAGCATCGTGAGCAGTCGCGATCGCAAGAAGATCGAGGAGGACCTGGTCAAGAAGATGAACGCCATCAACGCTCGCCTGAAGGAGATCGAGGACCAGCAGCCCAAGAAGTGAGTCGTGCGCTCCCCGCGGGGAGCCACCTGACAGAAAGGCGCCCGCACAGGGCGCCTTTTTTGTTCACTCCATGATATAAAAGGGATTCTGCAGCTTGAAGCTGCGCTCAGAATGCCCGCCGCGCAGGTCGCTCTCCTGGTCGCCGACGTTGGCGATGATGATGTAACCGCGCGCCTCGATGGCGGCACGGGCGCCCGACTTGCGCTGGGTGGTGCTCAGGGCGCGCTCACCGGGCTGGGCGAGGATGAGTTCGGCATAGCCTTCCAGACCCTGCCTGCGCAGGTTCACCACGGTGGCGGGGCGATCGGAAGGGTCGCGGCGACCGGTGATGAGGAAGACCTCCAGGCCCAGCTCCAGGCAGCGGCGGTACAGGGCGCGCACGGGCTCGATCGCCGGCGCCTCCGCCGAGTCAACCCAGGCGACCCACTCGGGGGCAAGGTAGGCGTAATCGAGGCGGCGTATGAGGGGAGCGTTGGAAAGGAGCGTCTCGTCGATGTCGAACACGACAGCCAGTCGCTCCCCCGCTGCACGACGGGCGCAGCGCTCCTCGATCCAATGCCGGGCGAGGTCGGCGGACTGCTGAAGGTCGCGCGCATAGGCGCCGGAATCCTGGTAGTGCGACACGGCGGCCTTGGCCTGCGAGAGGTTCAGGGGCTCCTGAAGGGAGGGCGCCGAGTGGCAGCCGGCCAAGGCCATGCACAGTCCCACGACGCAACCGCGGCACCAATGGCAGGCCGGGATGGGCTCGATGTTGTTGACGTGGCGGTGCGGTTCTGGGCTGGCGACTTCCATGGAAAAGCCAGTGATGAAAGGCCGCGCCCCCGGGGGCAAACCCGATTTGGCCGCGCGCCCGCACGGGTGGGCAAGGGATTCTCCGCCCGCTGGAAAGGGCTGAGAAAGGAAGGATGCCAAGCGGCGGGCGATGCGGCTGTCCGGACGGGAGGAAACGACGCAGCGCGGGCAAGCCCCCCCCTCAGCGGAGGAAGTCCACCTTGGCGGTCAACTCCGGTGTGAGGAAGCGGTCGGGCTGGCGGATCTGTACCTTCACCTGGAGCGTCCCCTTCTGGCGGTTGGCCTCGGGCGCAATCTCGGCGACGACGCCTTCGTAGTGCTTGTCTGGATACGCCTCGGGGGTGACGCGGCAGCGCGCACCCTGCGCCACCTTGCCCAGGTCGGCCTCGCTGATGTCGACCTCCACCTGGAGGTCGTTCAGGTCGGCGACGGCGACCAGCGCGGTGCTTGGCCCGCGGGGGCCTCCGAAGCTCATCGGCGCCACGAGCTCACCGGGCTCGACGAGCTTCTCCAGCACGACGCCGTCGATCGGGCACTGGATCACGGTCCAGTCAAGGTAGGTGCGCACCAGGGCGAGCTGCCCCTCGATCTCGCGGATGGCGGAGCGGGAGGCCTCCACGTTCAGGCGGGCCTCATCATGGGACTCCTCCGAGGTGGCGTCCAGGTCGCGCAGGGCCTTCACGCGGCCGAGGGCCAGCTCGGCGCGGGCGAGTGAGACCTTGGCGGTGGCGAGACGGCCCTCGGCCTCCTGCACGCGAGCGCGCTGCTCAGCGTTCTCGAGACGGACGAGCACCTGCCCCTTTTTGACGAGGTCCCCCTTGCGCACACCGATCCACTCCACCACGCCCTGGAACCGTGGGCTGATCTCGATGCGTTCGCGATTGATGATATAGCCGCTGACAGTGAGCAGGAGGGAGGGATCGGTGGGAGGAGCCGAAATCACCGCTGCACTACCCTGGACAGGTGTGGGCCGCGACGCGGCCTGTTGTGCCTTGGAGGAACCCGCCACTGCCTCGCTGCCGGGCACGGTGGCGCTAGTGGAGCCGGAGGCAGTGCCAGCGCCTGCCGCATAGGGGTCGGCACCGACCACGCGGCGTTCCCCACCCCAACGCAACGCCATCACGGTGGCTGCGCCGGCAATCACCAGGGCCACGACCAGGAAGATGGAGACCACGGTGCCGCGGGGACGGCGCTTCTGGGAGGGATCGATGCGCAATTCGGAGAGGTTGGAGGCTTTCACGGCTCGTGGGATCAGACGGATTTCAAGGAGGCGATGACGGGAAGTCGGGAGGCGCGCAGGGCGGGAAAGAAGCTGCCGACCAGCCCCAGGCAGACTGAAAACACGAGCCCCTGGAGGGCCAGTGCAGGGGTGATCTGGAAATCGAACACGGACTCCGCGAAGGTCTCAAACCCGATCGTGCCAGTGCTGTAGCCATGCAGCGGAAGGGCAAGCAGGCAGCCAATGACGCCACCGATGCCCGCGAGGACAGCACCCTCGAAAAGGAAACCGCCCAGGATGCTGCGCCGCCTGAAACCCAGCACGCGAAGTGTTCCGATCTCACGGGTGCGGGCGCCCACGCTGGCATACAGCGTGTTCATGGCCGCGAAGACGGCGCCCACCGACATGACGATTGCCAGGAAATTGCCCAGGATTCGTATGGGGAGAGCGCTCTTGGTCTGCTCGCTGTAATAGGCCACCTCACTGACCGCCTTCACCTTGAGCCGGCGCTCAGCCTCCAGCAGGCGCACCAGCTCGGCGGAGGCGGCCGCACTCTCCGGGCGCAGCAGCACGCTGGAATAATCCTCGCGGTCAAAAACGCCGCGCGCCTCGTCCGCCGCCACCCATATCTCGGAATCGAAGGCGCTGCGCTGGCCGTCGAAATGTCCCACGACGAGGAAGTCCTGGCCGCTCGTGCGCACCGTGTCGCCGATGCCCAGGCGATCAAAGCGGGCGGCGAGGCGGCGGCTCACCACCACCTCGCGCTTGCCGGGCACAAACCAGCGGCCCGCGACGAGGGAGACCTGCGGACGCAGCTGGATGCCCTGCGGGGAGACCCCGCGCACCAGGGCGTTGGCGGCGCCCTCTCCATTCCGGCGCGGCAGGTTGATGACGATCAGGAGGTCGGCGGAGACGATCGGCTGTCCCTCGGTGTCGCGCGCAATGCCCGGAAGGTAGCGGATGATGTTGAGCTGGGCTCGCGTGATCAGGCTCGTGGACTCCGCAAGGGCGCCCTTGCGCGTGATGAGCAGGTTGCGCGCGTCACCCGTGTTGCCGCTGGATTTCTCGAGGCCCACCGCGAGGGCCTGCACCATGACGAAGACGGCGACGACCAGGGCGATGCCGAGGATCGTGGCGAGGGTGGAGCGCCAGCGGATGAAGACCGAGCGGACGTGGTATTTGAGGAGGCTGAACATGGCGCGTGTGGCGTTGCGGCGGAGTCGGCTCAGTCGAGGGTCTTGAGTCCCTCGACCACGCTCATGCGGGTGATGGCCACGGCGGGAGCCAGGCTGGAGACCAGGCCGAGGCCCGAGGCGACCGTGGCGGCTATGGCCATGATGCCCGGCGTGACGTCGAGCGTCGGGAAGATGCCCATGGTGAGGGTCGCGGCGGGGACGAAGGTGTAGAGGGCCCAGGCCCCTCCCCCACCCAGCAGGAAGCCCACCATCGAGAGGCCGAAGCTCTCGGCGAGGATGAAGGCCCAGAGCTCGTGCCTGCGGAAGCCGACCGCCTTGAGCACGCTCAGCTCGCGCATGCGTTCGCGCACCGCCATGCTGATGGTGCTGGAGCTGACGAGGACCAGGGCGAAGACGACGACCGAGCAGATCGACGAGATGAGGACCTTGATGTTGCCCCACATGGAGACGAAGCCCATCTGGAACGCGCGCTCGGTCTCGGCGACCACCTCGGCGGAACTGTTGGCGAAGGCGCCGTTCACGTGGTAGATGATGGCGGGCACCTCCTCGGCGCTGCGCGCCTTGAGCCACCACATGCCGACCGTGCCCGGGTCCCCGAGCAGCTCGTCGAGGTACTTCTGCTGGAAAAAGACGTTCCGGTCGTCGGTCGTGCCGCGGTAGATGCCTACGATGATGAGGTCCAGGTCGACCGGGTAGATCTGGCCCACGATGGGGAGACGGTCGCCCACCTTGAGGTTGTAGCGCTTGGCGGTGTCGACGCCCACGATCGCCGCGTTGCGCGTAGCCACGAAGGCCTCCAGCTGCCCGGGGGCGAGGTTGGCCTCGCCGAAGACAGAGGGCAGCTTCTCGGGCTCGAGGGCGAACTGCACAAAGAAGCTGGTCTCCTCGCCCTTGTACTTGCCGCCGAAGAAGGTGAGCGAGGTGACGGCCTGCACGCCCTCGATGCGCTCGAGGATGCCGCGCTGCCTCACGGGAAGCGGCGCGGCGAGGGAGACCTTGTTGCGCACCGCGATGCGCAGGGAGGCGCCCGCGTCCTCGGGCGGGTTCGTGAAGAGGTTCAGGACGACGAGCAGGGTGACCAGCAGGAACAGGCTCATGGCGACGCTGAGCACGCAGAGCGCGGCCCGCCGCTTGTTGCGGAAGGCGTTCCTGACGATGAAACCCGGGAGCGTCATGGAGGGTATCGGGAAAACGGATACGACTCAGGAGGCGGTGAACTCACCCTTCTCGAGGTGGATGCTCCTGCGGCCATAGGCGGCCGCCTTGGGGTCGTGGGTCACCATGATGACCGTCTTGCCGCCGCTTCCGCTGAGCGTGCGCAGGATCTCGAGCACCTCGGCTGCGGAGTGGGCGTCGAGGTTTCCCGTCGGCTCGTCGGCCACGACCAGGGCGGGGTCGGTGACCAGGGCGCGCGCGATCGCCACGCGCTGCTCCTGGCCGCCCGAGAGCTGGCGCGGCAGGTGGCGCATGCGGTCCTCGAGGCCCACCATGGAGAGGGCGGCGGTGACCAGGCGGCGCCGCTCGCGCGAGGAGAGGCGCGTGAGGAGCAGGGGCAGCTCCACGTTCTCGTAGGCCGTGAGCACGGGGATGAGGTTGAAGGTCTGGAAGACGAAGCCGACGTTCTGGTTGCGCCAGTCGGCGAGCTCGGACTCGCTGAGGCCTGCGATGTCGCGGCCCTGCACCCGGCAGCTTCCGCCCGTCGGCCGGTCTATGCCGGCGATGATGTGCAGGAGCGTGCTCTTGCCCGAGCCTGACGGGCCCATGAGGGTGAGGAACTCCCCGGCCTCGATGTCGAGGCTGATGCCGTTGAGTGCGGTGACGTTGATCTCCCCCTGGCGAAAGACCTTCGTCAGTTCATGGATGCGAACGATCGGCTCTGTAGTTGCCATGTGGATACCGGCGTGTGGGAGGGTGGCGTGCAGCGGGGCGGGCTTCATGGGCCCGTCCCCGGTGCCTCAAAACGGCACCGGGGGCGGCACCCGCAAGGCCCTCACTCGATGACGAGGTCGACGGGCAGGCGGGCGTAGATGCCGTGCGGGTCGTTGCAGGAGTTGATGAGCGCGTACTCGCGCTGGAGACGCTGGGAGAGGCGGTCCGCGATGCCGGGCTCGCGCACCTGCACGGAGTCGAACTTCCCGAAGAGGTCGGCCAGCAGCTCGGCCAGCTCCTTCTTGCGCGGATACTCGACCACGGAGGGCTTGTCGCCGAGCTTGGCGAGCTTGCCGGCGTGGGCGATGGCCGCCTCGAGGCCGCCGAGCTCGTCGACCAGGCCCAGGCGCAGCGCGGAGCTGCCGGACCAGACGCGCCCCTGGGCGATCTCCCTGACGGCGGCGACATCGAGCTTGCGGGCCTCGGCCACCTTGCCGACGAACTGGTCGTAGATCCAGTCGACATGCTTCTGGATGATCTGCAGCTCGGCGTCGGTCTTGGGGCGGGTGAGGGTGAAGACGTCGGCGTGGCGGGCGGTCTTGACGGTGTCGAAGCTCAGGCCGAGGTTGCCCGCGAGCTTTTCCACGTCGAAGAACAGGCCGAAGACACCGATGGAGCCCGTGATGGTGGTGGGCTCGGCGAAAATGCGGGTGCTGTAGGCCGAGATCCAATAGCCACCTGAGGCGGCGTAGCCACCCATCGACACGACGACGGGCTTGACCTCGCGGGCCAGGCGAAGCTCGCGCTGGATCATCTCCGAGGCGGAGGCGCTGCCGCCGGGGCTGTTGACGCGCAGCACGATGGCCTTCACGTCGTCATCCTGGCGCAGGCGGCGCAGCTCGCGGGAGAAGGTGACGCCGCCGATCTCGCCGCGCTCGCCCTCGCCATCGACAATGGTGCCCTCCGCATAGACCAGGGCGATGCGTCCGCCGGAGGCGGAGCCGGAGTCGGTCGCCTTCATGTAATCGACCATGGAGACCTGCTTGAAGCTTTCCTTGGCGGAGCTCACGCCGGTCTTCTTCTTGAGCTCGTCGATGAGCTGGTCGCGGTAGAGCACGCGGTCGATGAGCTTGAGGCGCAGGGCGGCCTCGGCGCTGAGCAGGGCCTCGTTGTCTGCCACGGACTGCAGGTCCTTGACGGACAGGCCGCGTGACTCGGAAATCTCGCCGAGCAGGTTGGTCCAGAGGTCGCCCAGCAGGGTGGCCAGCTGCTCACGGTTCTCGGGGCTGAGATCCTTGCGGGTGAAGGGCTCGATCGCGGACTTGTACTTTCCCACGCGGGTGTACTGCACGCCCACGCCGAACTTCTCGAAGGCGCCGGCATAGAAGGTGGGACGTGCCGCGAGGCCGGGCATGACGATCATGCCATAGGGATCCAGGGCGACGTCGGAGGCGGCGGAGGCCAGGTAATAGTCGCGGGTGTCAGCGTCGTTCAGGTAGGCGATGACGGGCTTGCCGGCCTTGCGGAAGGCGGCGATGGCGGCACGCAGTTCACGCAGCGCGGCAAAGCTCGAGCCGTAGCCGTCGGCCTGCAGCGAGCCCGTGAGCACGAGGCCGGCGATCCGTTTGTCGGCCGAGGCGCTTTCGAGCGCGGCAACGGCGCTGCGCAGCTGCAGCGACTCCTGGGGCTTGCCTGCGAGGTCGCCAAATTCCATCTGGGAGGGCGCGTCGGTGATGTTGGTGTCGAGCTGGAAATGGAGGTAGGAGCCATCACGCACCGAGGTCGTGTGGTCCTGCTTGCCGGCGGAGGCCATGGCGATGAGCATGACCAGGCCTACGAAGCAGAGCCCGGTGAAGAAGATGACAAGGGCGGTCAGACTGCCCATGAGGGAGCCGAGGAAGTTGCGCATAGGGCTGGGAAACTACAGCAGTTTGCGTTCTTCGCCAGCAAATCCGGCCCATTACTATTCCAAATAAGGGCTTAGCCACCAAGAGGCGTCCTGCTGCAAAGCGCTCCACAACAGAAGCACGGCTTTGCTTTCCGGCTGAAGCGGTGTTAGGTCTTCCCTGCCACCACTACCCGATGAGCGACCATACGAACGACCTGTCCACCAACGATTCCAAGGCCCTCCTCACGACGAATCGCAAGGCGCTGACCATCAATCTGGACGACCAGCATTATGGCACCTTCGCTGAAATCGGTGCCGGCCAGGAGGTGGCACGCCTCTTCTTTCAGGCAGGCGGCGCGGCAGGCACGATCGCCAAATCCATCTCGGCCTATGACATGGCCTTCAGTGACGCCATCTACGGCAAGGCCCCCCGCTATGTCTCGCGCGAACGGCTTGAGACCATGCTTGATCATGAGTACAAGCTGCTCCTCGAGCGCCTCAGCGGGCAAAGAGGCGACCGCACGCATTTCTTCGTCTTCGCCGACACCGTGGCCGCCAAGAGCTACAAGGGGAACAACGAATGCCACGGCTGGATGGGCGTGCGCTTCCAGACCGCAGCGGGCTCCGAGCCGAGCCAGATCATCATCCACGTGCGCATGTGGGACAAGGAGAACATCCTCCAGCAGCAGGCCCTCGGCATCGTGGGCGTGAACCTGTGCTACGCCGCCTTTCACTACCGCAACGACCCGCTCCGACTCATCGAGTCCCTCGTGGACAACGTGGGCGCCGACCGCATCGAGGTCGACATGCTCAAGCTCAGCGGCCCGGCCTTCGAGGACATCGACAACCGCCTCACCTCCTTCTACCTGGTCCAGCTCGGTCTCACCAATGCGGTGATGTTCAGCCCTTCGGGCGACGTGCTGCAACCCTCCGAGGTGCTCTACAAGAAGGCCGTCCTCGTGGAGCGGGGCAGCTTCCACCCGGTCACGCACCTGCACCTCGACATGCTCAGCTGCGCAACGGCGCGCTTCAACGCCGAGGAGACAGTGCAGGGCAAGGGCGTGGTCATCCTCATGGAGCTGACCGTGAACAACCTTCTCGGCGACGGGCAGACCCTCGACCCGCAGGACTTCCTGGCGCGCGTGAACCTCCTCGCCGAACTCGGTCACACCGTCCTCATCTCGAACTACTCCGAGTTTCACCGCCTCACGACCTACTTCCGCCGCTACACGAAGGAGATGATCGGCGTGGCAATGGGAATCAACACCCTCCTCGAGGTCTTCAACGAGAAGTACTACGAGAACCTCCAGGGCGGCATCCTCGAGGCCGTGGGCCGTCTCTTCCGCTATGACGT
>JAHFTI010000352.1 GCA_023265535.1 Opitutaceae bacterium | reverse complement strand
TGGCCGTGCGCATGGCCATCCTCTACCTCTGCTCCGGCGGCCAGCCCGAGCACGTCATCCCCTCCAGCGAATAAGCGCACCGCGCACCCACGCAACCGGCACCACACACCCGCCGCCCACGCCGCGCCCCACTCGCGCCCACGCCACACCGCACGCTGAACTGAGCCAGCCCACAGTCCTCAACCACTCTCTAACTCTCCCGGCCATGCCCTCTCTCTGGATTTCCAACGCCCGCGTCATCGACCCCGCCTCCAAGCGCGACGCCGTCGGCGACCTCTTCATCAAGGACGGCCTCATCGTCTCCTCCCTCTCCGCCGCCGAGAAAAAGAAGGCGAAGAAGATCGACGCCAAGGGCCTCGTCGCCTGCCCCGGCCTCGTCGACATCCACGTCCATTTCCGCGAGCCCGGCCAGACGCACAAGGAAACCATCGGCACCGGCACCCGCGCCGCAGCCGCCGGCGGCTTCACCAGCGTGGTCTGCATGCCGAACACCGCCCCCACCGCCGACAGCGCCGGCACCATCCAGTTCATCAAGGACGTCATCGAGCGCGACGCCGTCGTGAAGGTCTTCCCCACCGGCTGCATCACCGTCGGCCAGAAGGGCCAGTCCCTCGCCCCCATCGGCTCGCTCAAGCGCGCCGGCGTCGTCGCCATCACCGACGACGGCGACTGCGTGCAGAGCAACGAGATGATGCGCCGCGCCGTCGAGTACGCAAAGATGTTCGACCTCTGCGTCATGGACCACTGCCAGGACCACTCCATGACCCAGGGCGCCGTCATGAACGAGGGCGTCATGTCCATCCGCCTCGGCCTCAAGGGCTGGCCCAACGCCGCCGAGGACGTGATCGTGGCGCGCAACGTCATCCTCTCCACCTACACCGGCGCGCACATCCACCTGCAGCACATCTCCTCGAAGAACTCCGTCGAGATCCTGCGCCGCGCCAAGGCACGCGGCGTGCGCGTGACCGCCGAGGCCACCCCGCACCACATCGCCCTCACCGACTCCCTGCTCGTCGGCTACGACACGAACTTCAAGATGAACCCGCCGCTGCGCACCGACGAGGACCGCCGCGAGATCATCGCCGGCCTGCGCGACGGCACGCTCGACTGCCTCGCCACCGACCACGCCCCGCACACCAATTACGAGAAGGACAAGGAGTTCGACCTCGCCCCCAACGGCATCCTCGGCCTCGAGACCGCCCTCGCCATCAACCTCGACGTGCTCGTCCGCCAGAACAAGTTCAAGCTGCCCTACGTCATCGACCTGATGACCCGCCGCCCCGCCGAGATCTGCAAGCTCAATGCCGGCACCCTCGCCGAGGGCGCCCCGGCTGACGTCTGCCTCTTCGACCCCGACGAGGAATGGCTCTACGACGCCAAGGCCGGCTTCAGCAAGTCGAGCAACTCCCCCTGGCACGGCCAGACCCTGAAGGGCCGAGTCCGCACCACGATCGTCGACGGCAAGCTCGTCTTCGACGCAGGCCGCATCGTCGCCAAGTAAGGGGTCAATGCCCACAACGCCCGTCGGAAAAGTATTCGCAGGCTTGGAACTGCTCATGGTCCTCGGGGGCCTCGTGCTGCTCTGGCGCCATTTCCTTGGCGCCCGAAGCACGAGGGACACGCGCCCCGCGGCGGCGCCCCCCGCCTTGCCGCGCTGGCGCACCGGAGGCCTCGACATCGCAACCCTCGTCTGGCTGGTCCTGTGCGGGGGGATCCTCTTCCAAGTCACTGGAATGGGTCTGCTCCGGGCCATCGGCCTGGAGGGCACCCGCCTGCTCGTCATCGTCAGCGCCTGCTTCCAACTCGGCATGCTGGTGGGCTGCCTCTGCTACATGCGCTTCACCACGACGGGACGCGACTACGACCGGCCGCGCAAGGGCTTCCTGCTGGCAGGCACTGCGACCTTCCTGATGTCGCTGCCTCCCGTCTTCTCGCTCGGCATTGGCTGGCAGGCCCTGATGAACCTCTTTGGCATCCCGATCGACCAGCAGGAGATGATCGCCTTGTTCAAGAACACGGACAACCTGCCCCTGCTCGGCCTGATGATCGCGCTGGCGGCCCTGCTCGCCCCGCTGACCGAGGAACTCATCTTCCGCGCCGGCCTCTTCCGCATGCTGCATGGCCAGGTCTCGCGCTGGAGCGCCATCCTGCTGTCGGCCGCCCTTTTCGGCGTCATCCACGGCAGCCTCGCCAGCTTTCCGCAGCTCGCCCTGCTCGGCATCATCTGGGCCCTCGCCTACGAGCGCACCGGCAACATCGCCGTGCCGATGCTGGCCCACGCCCTTTACAACCTGAACACGGTCATCCTGCTGCTCGCAGGAATCGAGAGCTGAGGCCCGCCCGCCGGTGTGCCACCGCAAGCCGCAGCCCGTCACCCCATGAATCCCTTCACCCACAAGACGTCCCAGTCGGTCGCCGCCCTCGGCGAGGGCCGCCTCATCACTGAGATCCGCAAATGGCTGGGCAAGGCCTCGCCCAAATCCCCCTTCGGCATCGGCGACGACTGCGCCGTTGTCCCCGCGGGCCGCTCCGCCCAGCTCATCACGGTCGACCCCGTCATCTACGGCGAGCACTTCGACGACAAGGTTCCCGCACGCGGCGCAGGCGCCAAGCTCTTCAAGCGCAACCTCAGCGACATCGCCGCAATGGGCGGCATCCCGCGCGCCGCCGTCGTCGCCCTGGCCCTCGACTCCCGCACGCGCACCGCCTGGCTGCGCGACTTCTACAAGGGCCTCGCCAAGGTCGCCACGGACTACGGCGTGCCGGTGGTCGGCGGCGACATCGCCCACCACAAGGGCGGCATCGTCGCCACCCTCACGCTCGTCGGCGAGACCTCCCCCAAGCGCTTCCTCACGCGCGAGGGCGCCCGCGCCGGCGACTTCATCTTCGTCACCGGCCAGCTTGGCGGCAGCCTGAAGTCCGGCCACCACTACAAATTCAACCCGCGCCTCGCCCAGGGCGCCTGGCTCGCGGCCCGTCCCGAGGTGCGCTCGATGATGGACCTCAGCGACGGCATCGCCAAGGACCTGCGCGCCCTCTGCCCGAAAAACGCCCTCCCCGCCCTCATTCCCGAGGAAATCCCCTGCCGCAAGGGCTGCGACCTGCGCGCGGCCCTCTGCGACGGCGAGGACTACGAGCTGCTCTTCACCGTGGACCACCATGCCGACCTCGGAGCCCTCTCCGCCGATTGGCACGCCGCCTTCCCCGGCCTGCCCCTTTCGCTCATCGGCTTCTTCACCAAGAAGGGCCACATGCCGGACGGCGCCCTGAACCTCGACAAGTTCCGCGGCTTCGAGCACCTCGTGCGCTGAACCGAAGGCCCGTCTCCCTGCCTGCCATGGACGCACCCGACACACGCCTCCTCCCCAGCCTGCGCGAGGGCCTCGTGACGTCCTCCGCCGAGGAGACACGCGCCCTGGCAGCCAGGATAGCCGCACTGCTCCCCCCCGACACCGTGCTCGCCCTGCATGGCACCCTGGGCGTCGGCAAGACCACCTTTGTTCAGGGCCTCGCCACCGGCTTCGGCCTGAGTGAGCACGTCACCAGCCCCACCTTCAACATCTACACCGTGCACTCGGGCGGCACACGCCAACTCGTGCACCTGGATGCCTACCGGCTCGAGAACGGGACGCAGCTCGAGGACCTGCTGCTCGACGAGTTCCTCCGCAGTCCCTGGTGCCTCGCCGTCGAATGGCCCGAGAAGGTCGCCGACTGGATACCGGCCGACGCCTGGCACATCGAGCTCGGCATCACCGCCGACGAGCGCCACACGGTGCGGCTGCTTTCCTGAGCGCCGCTCATCTCTCCCCGAGAAGGCGATGGAAGTGCGCATTGAGCGCGGCGGCATCGGGCACCCGCAGCAGGTTGCCCTCCACCTCGAGCAAACCCGCCTCGCGCAACGCCGCGAAGGTGCGCGACAGGGTCTCGCTGCTCGTGCTCAGCTCGGCGGCAAGCACGCGCTTCGTGCCCTCCAGCGCGAACTCCTGTAGTCCGGGCCTGGATACATCGCAGCGCTTGAGCAGCCAGTTGATGAAACGCGTCTCGACGTCCTTGAGTGTCATGTCCTCGACGAGACCCACCAGCACGCGCAGGTGCATGCTCATGGAGGCGAGCATGCGCAGCGCCAGGTCGGGGCGCCTCGCCAGAAGCGCCACGAAGGGGGCCTTCGGCACCAGGATCACGCTGGTGCTCTCCAGGGCGCGCGCGTCCGCGGGATAGCCCGATTCCGTCGAGAGCGAGGCCTCGGCAAAGGAGCTGCCCGCACGAAAGATGGAAATGACCTGCTCCTTGCCCGCCGGGCTGACGCGGTGGACATTCACCGAGCCGCGCTGCACCACATAGAAGCCCTCGCTGCGGTCCCCCTCGCGGAAGAGGTATTCCCCCTTCTCCATGCTGCGCAGCTGCGAGAAGGCGGCCACCTCCTCCAGGTCGCTCCCCGGCAGGCCTGCGAAAAGCTGGCAACTGCGGAGCGTGGCGGCGACGGCGGTCGTGCGGAGTTGGGAGACGTTGGGGTTCACAGCTGCCAATGAAGCCATCAATGGGGGAAAAACAACAATCGAGCCTCGCCCTGCAGCCAAAAAAAGCCTCCATCGTGCCAGGGGACCCCGCTCCGCCCTCCCGAATGCCCGCCCAGCCCGACATTCTCTGGATCATCACCACCCAGTGGCGCGCCCAGGCACTCGCCTGCAATGGCGACCCAAACGCACGCACCCCCGCACTGGACCGCTTCGCCTCCCGCTCCCTGAACTATCCCGAAGCCATCACGCCCCATCCGTTCGGCCCCTTCGCACGCGCAGCCCTCCTCACCGGCATCCCGAGCCCGGCCAACGGCGTCCAGGACTACTACGACCCGCTGCCCCGCTCCTCCCGGACCATCGCCCACGAGCTGGGCGAGGCGGGTTACGAGACCGCCTACTTCGGCAAGTGGCACCTGTCCCCGCGCGACCGCGACGCCCCGCTCGTGGGCGAGGTGCATGCGCGCCAGGCCGTGGCCCCGGAGGACCGCGGCGGTTTCTCCTTCTGGGAGGGCTTCGAGGGGGGCTTCCTCCTGAACGAGCCCTGGCTCCATGGCACACGCCTGCCCGAGCCGACCTGCTTTCCCGGCTACCAGAG
>JAHFTI010000351.1 GCA_023265535.1 Opitutaceae bacterium | reverse complement strand
CATCGTGATCGCGCTGCACGCCTGCGACACCGCGACCGACGACGCCCTCGCCCGCGGCATCGCCGCCGAGGCCCGCGTGCTCCTGGTCTCCCCCTGCTGCCAGAAGGAGCTGCGCCCGCAGCTCCAGGCCCCCGCTGTATTGGCTGGGGCACTACGCCATGGCATCTTCCAGGAGCGCCAGTCCGAGTTCGTCACCGACGCCCTGCGCGCCGAGCTCCTCGAATGGGCCGGCTACCGCACCCGCGTCTTCGAGTTCATCTCCACCGAGCACACCGCCAAGAACCTCATGATCGCGGCCGTGCGCACGCGCCCCCGCGGCGACGAGGCGGCCGCCGCGCGCATCCGCGCCCTCGCCGCCTTCTACGGCATCCGCCAGCATGCCCTCGCCCGCCACCTGGGCTTCGAGCTCACTCCCTCGACCACGCCTGCCGGCGAGCCAAGCTCCACCCTCGAAGCACCCACCCTCTGAACTAGTCCTCTGCGCGGCATCCTCTGCCGCGACAGCGGCACCCGCCGTAGCTGCGCCAGCAGCGAAGGAGGGCGACTCCTGAGTCCTGAATTCTGACTCCTGCACCCATGACCTGGTCCCAGCTTGATTGGAACATCCTCGACCGCCTGCGCGCAGGCTTCATCGGCGGCACCGCCGCCCAAGGCCCCTACTGGCAATCCGAGGAGGACCTGGCCCACTACGACCTGACCTACGCCGAACGCATCGGCTGGAAATGGGACGCCGTCCTTCGCGAGGTGCGCCAACGCGGCTGGGCCCCGCGCGGCGGCCTGCTCATGGACTGGGGTTGCGGCAGCGGCGTGGCCTCGCGCCGCGTGCTGAAGGCCTTCGGGGCCGAACGGTTCGACTCACTGGTCGTCTGGGACCACTCGGCGCTCGCCACGGACTATGTCTCCCAGCGGGCGGCGAAGGACTGGCCCGCCCTGGACTGCGCCACCGCCACGCCGGGCTTCCTCGAGGCCGGCTCCCCCATCGGGCTTCTCGTCATCAGCCACGTGCTCAACGAACTCGACGAGGCCGGCATCGCCGCCCTCCGCCGGCTCATCCTGCGCTCCGAATCCGTGCTCTGGGTGGAGCCGGGAACCAAGGACGTGGGCCGCGGCCTGCAGGCCGTGCGCGACACCCTGCTCCCCGAGTTTCGGACCGTGGCCCCCTGCACTCACGACAAGCCCTGCCCCCTCCTGGCAGCGGGCCGTGAGAACGACTGGTGCCATTTCTTCGCCGCGCCCCCCGGCGAAATCTTCGCCAATTCCGATTGGGTCAAGTTCGGCCAGCGCGCCGGCATCGACCTGCGCAGCCTGCCCTACTGCTTCCTGCTGCTGGAACGGCGCCCCGCCGCCGAGGGGACCGGCCAGGCGCACGACGGCACCCTCTCGCGCGTGATCGGCCGCCCCGAGTTCTTCAAGCCCTACGCACGCCTGCTCAACTGCGATGCCTCCGGCGCCGCGGAGCTCACCCTGCAGAAACGCGACGACAAGGCACTCCTCAAGGCCCTTGAGAAGGCGAAAGGCCCCCTGGTGTACCACTGGGAGCGCGAGGACAATTTCATCCGCACGGGACAACGCTTCGGCGAGGCCCCGGCAGAGGCGTGAAGACTGGCGCCCTGCCCTAGTTCAACCATAGAAGGACGATCGCTCCCACCGCCAGCGTGGCGCCCACGTGGTACAAGGGGCGCGGACGCTCGCGCTCGAGCCACGCCGCCAGCGGGACCGTGAGCAACGGGGCTGTCGCCACGATGGCCTGCACCACGCCCGCCGGATTCCCGCGCAGGGCCCATTGGTAGAAGGTCACGCCCAGGATCGGCCCCGTGAGGGCATTGCCGCACACCCACAGCCAGGAGGAGGGCCTCCCGATCCCGGGTCCGCCCTTGGAAAACCCGGCGTCATTTTCGAAGGCCTTGGAAAACAGGTGCGCCAGGAGCAGGGCCAGCAGGGCCACCAGGATACCGCCCAGCACTCGCTCGTAGGCAGCCGTGCCCGGATCGATGCGCTCCCCAAGGGTGCGTGCCACCTGGAAGGCCTTCCGACTCAGCACTGCCCCGGTTCCCTGCGCGGCGGCGGAAAGCAGCGACCAGGCGATGCCAGCGATCCACGTTTGCCGGTTCAGCTGAGGGAGTCGTCCCGGAAGCAGGCCCAGCGCGATGCCCGTCACGGCCAGCAGCGCGAAGCCGCACTGAAGCGGCGTCAGGCCCGTGCCGAGCCAGAGCCACTCCACCGAGGCGGCCGCCAGCACCGAGACACATTGTACGATCAAGTTGGATACATTGGGCCCCAGCCTCACCAGCGACTGGAACATCGACACCCCGCCCAGCCCGAAGCCCACCACTCCTCCTAGGAGGAACCAGGGGAAGGAGTGACCGTACACCGCCTCCGAGGCACAATGGGCCCAGGTCCCGAGCACCAGCGCCGCCACCACCAGGCGCCCCAGGTTCGCCCAGCCCGTACCCACCAGCCGCGCACTGCGCACCGCCAGCACCGGCGTCACCCCGAAGAACAAAACCGTCAGCAGCGCAAAGATCATAAGCTCATTAGAATGTGTCCCAAGATTCCGAACTCCTGACTCCTGTGTCCTGACTTCTGGCTCCCCCAGGCGCCCTGACGGCTGGCTCTCACTTCCTATACAACGGACGCGCCGTGTATTCGGTATGCAGCAGTTCATGCGCCCTTGGCCCGAGCGGCTTGCCCAGGAACTCGGCGTAGAGCTTCTGCAGCTCGGGATTCTCATGCGAATAGCGCAGGCCGCGCCCGCGGTCGTCGGAATACAGGCCCTCCATGCGCAGGCGCCGTCGCTCGTCGTCCACGCCATAGGGCTGGCCGCCGCCGCCGATGCAGCCGCCGGGGCAGGCCATGACCTCGATGAAGTGGTACGGCGTCTCGCGGCCCTCGCGCCGCGCCTGGCGCACGCGCTCCAGCACCGTCTCCACGTGGGCCAGGCCATGGGCCACCGCCACGCGCAGCTCCGTGCCCGAGAGGTTCAGCTTGCCCTCGCGCACGCCCGCCAGGCCGCGGATCGACTCGAGCTCGAGGCGCCCCAGCTTCTTGCCCGTCGCATAGAAATGCGCCGTGCGCACCGCCGCCTCCATCACGCCACCCGTGGCGCCGAAGATCGTGCCGGCGCCGGAATACTCGCCAAGCAGCGAATCAGCCTCGCCATCGGGCATGTCCAGGAAATCCACGCCCGACTGCTTGAGCATTCGGGCCAGCTCGCGCGTCGTCAGCACCACGTCCACGTCGCGATGCCCGGAAGCGTGCATCTCGTGCGTGCGCGAAAGCTCGAACTTCTTCGCCGTGCAGGGCATGATCGATACCATGAAGAGCCGCGCCGGATCGATGCCTGCCCGCTGCGCATAGTAGGTCTTCGCCAGGGCACCCATCATCTGCTGGGGCGACTTGGCCGTGGAGAAGTTGTCGATGAAATCGTAGTGGTTCTTCTCCATGAAGTCCGTCCAGGCGGGGCAGCAGGAGGTGATGAGGGGCAGCTCCCCGCGCTTGTGCACGAAACGCTCCAGGAACTCGCTTGCCTCCTCCACGATCGTCAGGTCGGCGGCGAAGTTCGTGTCGAACACAGCCGTAAAACCCAGGCGGCGCAGCGCGCTGTAGAGCTTGCGAGTGAGGTTGGTGCCAGGCGGCAGCCCGAAGGCCTCGCCGATGGTCACGCGCACCGAGGGCGCGATCTGCACCACGCACACCTTCTCGGGGTTGTGAAGCCCGCTCCAGACCGCCGCGGTCTCGTCCTTCTCCACGATCGCCCCCGTCGGGCAATACGCCGAGCACTGGCCGCATTTCACGCAGGGGGAATCCGCCAGGCTGATGTCGCCCGCCGGCGCCATGCGCGTGCCTATGCCGCGGTCCAGGAAGGACAACGCCCACACGTTCTGCCGCTCCTGGCAGACCTGGATGCAACGCCCGCACTTGATGCACTTGGTGAAGTCGATGACAATGGAGTCGGTCGACACGTCCGGCGGCACGTCCTTCACATAGCGCTTGATCGTCTCGTGCGTGATGTTGAAGTCGGCCGCCAGCCTCTGCAGCTCGCACTCCCCGTTGCGCCCGCAGCTCAGGCAGGCCATCGGGTGGTTCGAGAGGATGAGCTCGAGGGTGGAGCGGCGCACCTCGACGATGTCGCTGTCATGCGTCGTGATCTCCATGCCCTGCTCGAGCGGCGTGCTGCAGGCCCGCAGCATGCGGCCGCTGCCCTTGTTGCGCACGATGCACAGGCCGCAGGCCGCCGTGGGCAGCAGGTCCCTGTGCTTGCACAGCGTGGGGATGCGCACCTGCACCAGGCGGGCGGCGTCGAGGATGGAGGTGCCCTCGGGCACCTCGACCGGCTGCTTGTTGATGAGGGCGTGGATCATGGCGCGACAGGGTTCGGGGTGGTTTCACGTGCGGGTTCGGCGGCGGCGCCGTGCTGGCGGCCCACCTTGCGGGCGTAGGACGGCCCGCCCTCGATGAAGGCCCTGTATTCATTTTCGAAATACCGGAGCGTCGACAGCACCGGGTTGGGCGCCGTCTGGCCGAGGCCGCACAGCGAGGCCTTCTGCATCGCCGTGCAGATGCGCCGCAGCACGGGCAGGTCCGCGGGAGAGCCGCGGCCGCGCGAGATGCGGTCCAGGATCTGCAGCATCTGGTAGCCGCCGATGCGGCAGGGGGCGCACTTGCCGCAGGACTCGTCCACGCAGAAGCGCAGGTAGAACTTGGCCACGTCCACCATCGAGTCAGTCACGTCCATCACGAGCATGCCGCCCGAGCCCATGATCGAGCCGAGCTGCTGCAGGGTCTCGTAGCTGACGGGCGTGTCGAGGTGCTGCTCGGGGATGACGCCCCCCGAGGGGCCGCCCGTCTGCACCGCCTTGATCTCGCGGTCATCGAGCACTCCGCCGCAGATATCGTGCACGATCTGGCGCAGGGTCGTTCCCATGGGGACCTCGACCAGCTGAGCGTTGCGGACCTTGCCCGTGACGGCGAAGACCTTCGTGCCGCGCGAGGTGCCGATGCCCCACTGCGCGTACCAGGCGCCGCCATGCTGCAGGATGGCCGGCACGCTTGCCAGGGTCTCCACGTTGTTGATCGCCGTGGGCCTGCCCCAGAGGCCGCGCACCGAGGGAT
>JAHFTI010000350.1 GCA_023265535.1 Opitutaceae bacterium | reverse complement strand
GTCTTCGAGGCGGCCGAGACCTCCATCCTGTTGGTGACTGAAAACTTCAATCACTGACCCTCCAGATGACGACCCGCTTCGCTGACCGAACTTCCCAACGTGGTGGCTGCCTCGCCAAGCTCTTTGTGCTGGGCGCCTTGTTCATGGCCTTCGCGGTCGTCTGCTGGATCTTCCTGCTCCCGGTCGCCGTCACGCGCGCCATCGAGTCGCGCACCGGCTTCCCTGTTGCGATCACGAGCCTGTCCGTCAACCCCTTCACCGCCCGCGTGGCGGTTGACGGACTGGTCATCACCAATCCCCCGGCACAGTTCAGCGAGCCCAATTTCGTGAAACTGCGCTCGCTTCGCGCCGACATCGAACTGTTCTCCGTGTTCTCCGACCGGCTTGTCGTCGAGGAGGCGGTCGTGGACATCGAGCAGGTGACCCTCGTCAAGAACGCCCAGCACGAGGGCAACGGCGTGCTCTTCGGGCAGCGCATCGTCGGCGAATCCTCCCCCGAAAAGCCGGACCCCTCCAAGCCCGAGCCTGCCCCTGCCGTGGACAAGCCCGCGGCGAGGAAGGAGTTCCTGATCCGCCACCTGCAGCTGCGCCTCGACAAGGTGGTCCTCGTGGATGCCGCCGGCTCCAAGCCCGCCGTCAAGGAGGTCAACGTGGCTTTCAACCAGACCTACAAGGACGTGACCACTCCCACCGAGATCGCCACGCCCATCGTCGCCCACCTTATCGCCAACGGCAGTTCGATTGGGGATTATGCCGGTGAGCTGGGCCGCAAGGCCCTGGAGGCCGCCAAGAAGACGGGCACCTACCTGAAGGAGACCGGCAAGAAGGCCGGCGAGTCGCTCAAGGACATCTTCCAGTCCATCAGCGACAAGGTGAAGAAGTAGGCCTGCGCGAGGCCTCTTCGGGCCCCCCGCTCCATTTTTGCCGAGGCCCCGCTTGAATTTTGGCGGGGCTTCTTCTTTATTCAGCGGTTCACCATGAGCGACAATAACACAGCTGACACCCAGACCCAATCCACGGAAGCCGCCCCCAAGCCGGAGACCGCCGCGGACCAGACGACGTCCGCCGCGTCCGCTGACCAGGCCCAGCAGCAGGCTCCCGCCGCCGGCCCGTCCCTCGAGGAACAGTTGGCCGCCGCCAAGAAGAGCGCCGCCGACAACCACAACCATTACCTGCGCGCCCTCGCCGACTTGGAAAATTATCGCAAGCGCGCCATGCGCGAGAAGGACGAGCTCCGCCAGTACGGCGCCAGCCGCCTGCTCGAGGACCTGCTTCCCGTGATCGACAACCTCAGCCTCGGCCTCAACGCCGCGAAGGCCCCCAACGCCGATCCCAAGACCATCGTTGGCGGCGTCGAGATGGTCATCAATTCCCTCAAGACCGCCCTCGCCGGCCACGGCCTCAAGGAGATCAATCCCCTCGGACAGCCCTTCGATCCACACCAGCACGAGGCGATCTCCCACATGCCCAGCCCCGACATCGCGGCCGAGTCCGTCTGCGTCGTCGTCCGCTCCGGCTTCACGCTCAACGGCCGCCTGCTGCGCCCCGCCACCGTCGTGGTCTCCAGCGGCCCGGCACCCGCCGCCGAGGCGCCCGCCTCGTAATCACTTTCTGGATACGGCACACCCCGGCCGCCCTTTCCCTCCCACGCAACACGACACACCACGGTCCCGACTGATCCGTATTCACCATCATGGCCAAAGAAGACTACTATGAACTGCTGGGCGTCCAGAAGGGCGCCACGGAGGAGGAGCTCAAGAAGGCCTACCGCAAGAAGGCTGTCCAGTTTCACCCCGACAAGAACCCGGGCAACAAGGAGGCGGAGGAGATGTTCAAGAAGGTCTCCGAGGCCTACGACGTGCTCAAGGATCCGGAGAAGAAGGCCGCCTATGACCGCTACGGCCACGCGGCCTTCCAGGGTCCGGGCGGCGGTCCCGGCGGCCCCGGTGGCGGCTACGGCGGCGGCGGCTTCCACGATCCCTTCGACATCTTCCGCGAGGTCTTCGGCCAGGGTGGCCGCGGCGGCGGCGGTGGTGGTGGCGGCGGCATCTTTGACGAGATGTTCGGCGGCGGCGGCGGTGGCGGCGACAATGGTCGCGACGGCGCCGACCTGCGCTACGACCTTGAGATCTCCCTCGAGGAGGCCGCGCGCGGCGTCGAGAAGGAGATCTCCTTCCGCAAGAATGTCACCTGCGAGCGTTGCACCGGCAGTGGCGCCGAGCCCGGCTCGAAGCGCACCACCTGCCCGACCTGTCGCGGCGCCGGCCAGGTGCGCCGCTCGGGCGGCATCATCGTCTTCACCCAGACCTGCCCGACCTGCGGCGGCGCGGGTTCGCGCATCGAGAAGCCCTGCACCGCCTGCCATGGCGAGGGGCGCACCCCCAAGACCTCCAAGCTCAACGTCCGCATCCCGGGCGGAGTGGACTCCGGCTCGCGCCTGCGTTCCTCGGGCAATGGCGAGGCCGGCCATTCGGGCGGCCAGGCGGGCGACCTCTACATCGTCATCACGGTGAAGGAGCACGAGCTCTTCGAGCGCCATGGCGACGATCTCTTCTGCGAGATCCCGATCAAGTTCACGCTCGCCACGCTCGGCGGCACGATCGAGGTGCCCACGCTCTTCGGCAAGGCCTCGCTCAAGATCCCGGCGGCCACGCAGAGCGGCACCACCTTCCGCCTGCGCTCCAAGGGCATGCCCCAGCTGCGCGGCGGCGGCCAGGGCGACCAGCTGGTGCGTGTGCACGTCGAGGTGCCCACCTCGCTGACCTCCGAGCAACGCAAGGCCCTGGAGGAGTTTGCGCGCATCTGCGGCGACGCCGACCATCCGGTCGCGAAGAGCTGGTTCGACAAGGCCAAGAAGTTCTTCTGACGCGACTCGTTTTTTACGAGTTTTTTGGGGCTTGCCGCTCGCGCGCGGCTTGCCCCCCGGGCTCCCGGGTCCATTTTGCCCGCATGCTTCTTCGTGCCGCGCTGCTGGGACTGCTGCTGGTCCTGTCGCTTCGCGCCGATGGTTCCTGGTCCTATCCCGAGGCCCCCGCCGGCGGGGACATCGACTATTACCAGGACGTCGGCATTGCTGACCCGTATCGTTGGCTCGAGGCCACGGAGTCGTCCCAGGCCCGCGCCTGGCTCGTCGGGCAGAACATGCTCACCACCGGCTTCCTCTCGGGCCTGTCCCAGCGTGCCGCCCTGCGCGACCGGCTCGTGGCCCTCTGGAGCCAGGCGCGCTGGTCGCTTCCGCAGAAGGCCGGCGGCCGCTATTTTTTCCTGCACAGCAAGGGCATGGAGAAGCCTCCCGCCCTCTATGTGCAGGACTCCCTGGATGCCGAGCCCCGGCAGCTGCTGGATGCCGCGCGGCTCATCTCGGAGGCGGGCTCGGTGCCCACCTCCGCCATTCCCTCGCCCGATGGCAGGCGCCTGCTGCTCTCGCGCGCCGCGGGCGGCTCCGACTGGAGCGAATACCGTATCCTGAACCTGGATACGATGATGGAGGAGCCCGACGTCGTGGGGGGCGTCAAGTTCAGCAACGTCGCCTGGACGCGCGACAGCGCCGGCTTCTTTTATTCGCGCTATCCCCAGGCGCCGGCCATCGCCGGCCGTGAAAGCCTCTTCGCCAACCTCGAGAAACACAGGCTCTACTACCACAGGCTGGGCACCCCCCAGCGGCGCGACCTGCTCATCCACGAGTGGCGCGGCGAGGAACGCTGCTTCGTGCGCGGCCGCACCTCGCAGGACGGACGTTTCCTGGTGGTCACCCTCACGCGCGGTTCCTCCCCCGAATCGCAGATCCTCTGCGCCGACCTGGGGGATCCCCTCGCCCCCACGGTCGACGCCAAGCTCGTCCCCCTGGTCACCCGGTGGGATGACCAGTTCGAGTTTGTGGGCAACGTGGGGGAGATGCTCTTCTTCCGCAGCACCTGGGGGGCCCCGCGCGGCTGCGTGCTCTCGGTCAGCTTCAGCGGCGGTCGCTTCGGCACCTGGCGCACCGTGGTCCCCGAGGGGGCCGACACCCTGGAGTCTGCCTCGCTCATAGGCGGGCGTCTCGTGGTGAAGCTGCTGCACCAGGCTGCCAGCCGCGTGCGTTTCTACACGCCGGACGGCTTTCCCGCCGGTGCGCTCGAGTTGCCCGGGAACTGCACCGTCACGGGCCTGGCCGGCCGCTGGGAGGACCGCGAGATGCTCCTTTCCTACACGGATTTCACGACGCCCCCCTGCAACCTGCGCCACGATTTCGAGACCGCGCTCACCACGCCCCTGAACGGGAGCAGGGCCGAGCTGGACCAGTCCCCCTACATCACGGAGCAGGTCACCTACAGCTCCAGGGACGGCACCTCCATCCCGATGTTTGTCACGCGCCGCAGGGACGTTCCCCTCGACGGAAAGGCCCCCGCCTGGCTCTACGGCTACGGCGGCTTCAATGTCTCCCTCAAGCCCGTCTTCAGCGCCCCCGTGATGGTCTGGCTCGAGCAGGGCGGCGTGTACGCGGTGCCGAACCTGCGCGGCGGCGGCGAGTTCGGCCAGGCCTGGCATGAGGCGGGCATTCGCGAGAATCGCCAGAAGGTGATCGACGATTTCCTGGCGGCCGCCGAGTACCTGATCGAGCGCCGTTACACGCGCGCCAGCCACCTCCTTGTCACGGGCGAAAGCAACGGCGGCATGCTCGTCGCCGCTGCCATCAACCAGCGCCCCGAGCTCTTCCGCGTCGCCAGCCCCGCCTCGGGCGTCATGGACATGCTGCGCTACCACAAGTTCACCATCGGCTACGCCTGGTCCAACGAGTACGGTTCGAGCGACGACCCCGCCGCCTTCCGCTACCTGCGCGCCTATTCGCCGCTGCACAATGTGCGTGCCGGCCTCCCGTATCCCGCGGTGCTGGTCGTGGCCGGCGACAACGACGACCGGGTGCATCCCTCGCATTCCTACAAGTATGTGGCCACCCTGCAGGCTGCGGTCTCCAACCAGCCCGGTGACCTGCCTGTGATGCTGCGCGTGGCCACACGCACCGGCCATGGCCAGTCCCGCTCCTCCGCCTCGCTCATAGAGGAGGATGCCGACCGTCTCGCCTTCGCCCTGCATTACATAGGACTTGCCCACTGAGCCTTGCCAGCCCCGGGCTGCACATG
>JAHFTI010000349.1 GCA_023265535.1 Opitutaceae bacterium | reverse complement strand
GTTCCCCTGCCTTCGCCGGTCCCAGGAGCGCCGCCACCTGGGCGTCGAGCTGGAGCCTCGCACGGGTGAGCTCCGCCTCGTTCCTATCCTTGCGGTCGGGCGAGTGGTAGGGGCTGGTCGTATACTGGCCGTTCCTTTCCTCGAACGCCTGATAGAGGGCGCGCAACTGCAGGAACTGGGCCTCGGTTTCGATCTTGTCGCCGAACTGGTACTTCACCGCGTGGGTGAGATGGGAGGTTCGCAGCTCGATCGCCTGCTTTTCGGCGGGTGTCAAAAGGCCCTCGATGTCCTTCTCCTGTTCCTTTTCGAGAAGGGCCATCTTGTCGCTGTCGGACTTCAGCGGAAAGCCCTGCATCGCCTCGCGCAACGCATCTGCCATTTCCCGGTAGTCTGCCTGGATCTGGCGCAGGAGCGCACGACGCTCCGGGCTGAGCGCCTCGTCCCCGGGATAGCGGTCACGGTAGGAAATGTCGAGCGGGGCCAGCTCGAGTCCCGCCAGCTTGAAGTCCCTCTTGCGCTCCTCATTTCGCCGCTCCCATTCCCTTTCCTCTTTCTCCCGTTCCTCCCTGGACCGGACGGAGCGCTTCCAATAGGGCTGGTCGCTGGGCTCCATCCTGGGCTCGATGTCGTCACCACAGAGGCCCCTGACCATGTCATGCTTCATCTCGATGAAGCTGCGCAGGAGCGCTTCGGTCTCCTTCTTCGGAAGTCCCAGGTCCCGGATCAACCTGAAGACCGTTTCCGTGTCGGCCTGCTTGAGTGCGGTGGACATCTGCTGCGCCGGGGAGGCCGCCACCCGCTCCTCCAAGCCACGCGGCTGGGGGACGCGGTGCTGGGCGGGGCCTAGGACGGAGGGGAAGAGCACGGGGCCCTTGTAGAGGGTGAAGGAGGCGAGGAGGGCGTTGACTGCAATGGAACCGACCAGGATGACGCTGCGCATGGCTGCCTTTCGTTGGGGGTGTCATTCCTATATACGCGCGTGGAGGCGCCCTATTTGTCCCATCCCCTAAGAAAAAATGCCCGTCGCGCGGGCGGGCATTACTGTATACAAATCACGGATACAGTGTTGGTGGGGGGCGGCCGCTCGCAGCGCAGGCGGGGGGTGGGAGGCCGCCGCTTCGAGTCGCCATCCGCTGGCCCCGGTCCGACGCCCCCCGCGGGGAGGCGGGGCGGTGGGGGGCCGGCCGGAGATGCGGGAGAGGTGAGGGCGGGCTGCCCCGACTCACGCGGACACTCAGGGGGAGGGAGGCCTCAGGGTGGGGGACCAGGGCAGGACGTCGTTTTGCATCATGTGGTCGAGCATGTGGGGCCGCTCAAGGCCGTGCGCCAGCATGAGCTCCTCGTCGGCCATCAGTTCGAAGGTGGCGCCCTCCGCCACGATGCGACCGTTGTCCAGGATGATCGAGCGCGGGCAGAACTCCAGGATGAGCTCGAGGTCATGGGAGGCCACCAACTTGGTGGCGGGCACGTCGCGCAGGATGGACTTGAATTCCCTGCGGCTCCTGGGGTCGAGGCCGCTGGTGGGTTCGTCCAGTGCGAGGATGGAGGGCTGGCAGCTGAGCACGCCCGCCAGGCAGGCCCTGCGCTTTTCGCCCTGGCTGAGATGCTGGGGAGCGCGGCGCTCGTAGCCGAGCAGTCCGACCTGAGCCAGGGCTGCCTTTACGCGCCGGTCCACTTCCTCCTGGGGCAGGCCGAGCTGGGTGGGGCCGAAGGCGACGTCCTCCCCGACGGTCGCGCAGAAAAGCTGGTCATCGGGGTCCTGGAACAGGAGGCCGACCTGCTGGCGTATCCAGTCCAGGTTGCCCTGGTGCAGGACCTGGCCGTTGATGCGCACCGGGCCGCCCTTGCCGTGCCGCTCGGGCAGGATGCCGTTGAGGTGGAGCAGGAGGGTGGACTTGCCCGAGCCGTTTGAGCCGAGCAGGCCCACGCATTCGCCCGGGGCCACCCGGAGGCTGAGCTTGCACAGCGCCTCCGTGCCGTCGGCATAGCTGTAGTCCAGGCTGTCGATCTCGATTGCGTGTTTCATTTCCAGGCCCTTGCGCACATGGCCAGATAGATGCGTTCCGCGCGCTCGGAGGCACGCACAAAAAGGCGCCCGAGCACATCCGCCGAGAGTAGCCAGGTGCGCGACCTGCCGCCGCGCAGGGTCCGGCTCTCCCTCGCACGCCGCATGCGTTGCGACTCGTCCATGAGCACAAAGAGGTAGCGGTGCATGAGGGCCAGGGTCGTGACAAGCAGTGGGGGCACATGGAGCCTGCGCAGGAGCAGGGGGAGTGTGCCCAGCGGGGTGATGGCGGCAAAGACGGTCACCGTGCCGGTGCAAAGCGCTCCGCGCAGGGCGAGTGTCCTCCAGTCGGGGCCTCCCTGGGGGCCGAGGGCCGAGGCGAGGCAGATGCAGGCCAGGAACGGCAGCACCAGGCTCAGGCGCAGCAGCAGCGGGCGCAGCGGTATCCGGCCCATGAATACAACAGACAGGAGCAGCAGGCCCAGGCCCGCATGCCAGGCGATGAAGCGCACGGGCAGCAGCGCCGTGGTGAACACGAGCACCAGCATGAGGGCCAGTTTCCAGGCGGGACTGACGGCGCTGAAGGGTGGGGCGGGCCGCTCCGCAGTCCTGCGAAGGCTTACCGGCTCCGTGCCATGACTGCCAAAATGGATGCCTCCCATGGCTCAGGATCCGCTTTCGGGACGAGTGCGGCGCACCAGGGCCTGGCCCAGCAGCAAGGCGAGGCCGAGCGCCAGCAGGCAGCCCAGTCCTCCTGCCAGTGCCGTCGCCAGGCCCGGGTTCTCAATGCCGGGCAGCCGGTAGTCCCCCCACACGCTCAGGTGATTGTCCTGAGCCTGGTGTTCGAAGCCAAGGCGCGCTGCCACCGTCTCGAGGCCGTCTGGCCATGGACAGGCAAAGGGCGCCACGAAAAGGGCTATTCCCAGGCAGGCCAGCACCCCTTGGAGCACCGTCCCTTGGCCGTCCTGGCCCGTGCTGCCCTCGACGAGCGAGGGGCGTGCGCGTGTGATGGCAAAGTAGGCCAGCGCACTGATGACCGCCTCGCCCAAGCCGATCAGCACGTGGATGCCCACCATGGCTGGCAGTCCCACTCCCCATGCGACCGTTCCAGACCAAGCCAGTTGTCCGGCACAGGCCAGGGAGGCGGCGATGGTGGAACACCAGGCCCCGAAGGCGACCCCGGCAATCCGTCCGCGCTCGTCCTTCACGAGGAGGGTGACCAGCCTGTAGGCCAGCGAGCCCGCAAGAGGTGCGACCACGCCCAGGTTGAAGACATTGGCCCCCAATGCCGTCACTCCGCCATCGGCAAAGAGGAAGGCCTGCGCGATCAGGACGCTCGTCACCACGATGACTGCAGCGGGCACCCCCAGCAGGACGGCAAGCAGGGCGCTGCCGATCAAATGGCCGGAGACCCCCATCATCACGGGGAAATTGATCATCTGCGCCGAGAACAGAAACGCCGCCCCCAAGCCGAGGAGCGGGACCTTGCGTTGCGGCAGTTCCTTGTGCGCCTTGCTGAGAGCCCAGCCGAGGCCACAGGCGGCACAAAGCCCCGTGACTGCGACTGTTTTCAGGTCAAGAAAGCCGTCCGGTATGTGCATGGTGAGGGAAGGAAAGCCAGCGTGGGAATTTGGCAGGCCTAGGCGAGCTATTCCGCGCCAGTCCCGGCTCCCGCGGCCTGGTGGGCTCCTGTCTCGCGGAGGGCGCAGCCAATGCACGAAGTGTCGCGGCTACACTTGCGAAAGCCGCGCTCATGGCTCTCACTCCTGATGTGGAACAGAGTCCCTCCCCCCAAGACGAATCCTATCGCCGCCTGCTCGGCATCATTGCCTCTCACAAGGCCGTGGCCGTTGCCTTTTCCGGAGGTGTCGACAGCAGCTTCCTGTGCAAGGCCGCGCAGGATGCCCTTGGTGACAAGGCCATTGCCATCACCATGGTGTCGCCGATGATGCCCACGGCCGACCTAGAGACCGCCCACGAGATCGCCGCCCAGGTGGGCATCCGCCATCTGCTGGTGGAGGACAAGGAGTTGGATGAGCCCGTGGCCGCGAACCCCATCAACCGCTGTTACCATTGCAAGAAGATCGAATTCGGACGCATCGCGGAGCTCGCTCGTGAGCATGGAATTACCGTGGTGCTCGACGGTTCGAATCTCGATGACGAGGGCGACTACCGACCGGGCCTCACCGCACTGGCGGAGCAGGGCGTCTGCAGTCCGCTGCGCCTCGCAGGCCTGCGCAAGGCGGACATCCGGGCCCTTTCCCGCGAACTAGGACTGCCGACCTGGGACAAGGCCGCCTCCGCATGCCTCGGCTCTCGCGTGCCTTACGGTGACCGCATCACCATTGAGAAACTTCGCTCCATCGATGCCGCCGAGCAGGTCCTGCGCAAACACGGGTTCCGCCAATGCCGGGTCCGCCACCATGGGGATATCGCCCGCATCGAGGTCGCCCCGGAGGAGCGCAGCGCCTTCTTCAATCTCGAGTTGCTCGACACCGTCTCCCGGCAGATCAAGGAGGCCGGCTACCGTTATGTGTGCCTCGAGCTTGAAGGTTATGCGATGGGAAGCCTCAATCGTGTCCTGAAAACCCCGGCACACCATGCCTGAGCGCATCCTCTATTACGACTGTTCGGCCGGCATTTCCGGCGACATGCACCTGGGTGCCATGGTGGATCTCGGCGTCCCCGTCGATCACCTGGAGTCGGAACTGCGCAGGCTGGAGCTCGCAGGCTGGCGCCTGAATTTCCAGCGCGACGCCCGCAAGGGCATCAGCGGCACCCGTGCCGACGTGTTGCTCGAGGGGGATCCGGCCGTGCCCGCCCCCCAGGGCCACTCCCATACGGTTCCGCACGAGCATTCCCATGGTGGGATCACGCACAGCCACGGTCATGGGCACGCCCACGTGCACAGCCACGACGACCTTCCCTCCTCCGGGCATGTGCACCGCAGCCACCGCGACATCGTCGCCCTCATCGAGCGCAGTAGTCTTCCGGCGGATACAAAGAACCGCGCCCTGGGCATCTTCGCCGTCCTTGCGGCGGCCGAGGGCAAGATCCATGGGGTGCCGCCCGCCGAGGTGACCTTTCACGAGGTGGGCGCCGTCGACTCGATCGTGGACATCGTCGCCGCCG
>JAHFTI010000348.1 GCA_023265535.1 Opitutaceae bacterium | reverse complement strand
CAGCATCACCCCCGCCTCCGGCCTGCGCGCCATGGCCAACGAGATCTACGTCGGCTGGACCAAGTACAGCGCCGCCAACATCCGCTTCGGTTACATCAAGCCCGCCTTCGGCGCCGAACAGCTCGCCGGCGACCCCACCCTGCCCTTCATCGAGCGCTCCATCGCCAACGACCGCATCGTCGACGGTCGCCAGACCGGCGTCAGCGTGGCCGGCAACTTCCTCGACAAGAAGTTCTCCTACCTTGTGGTCCTGGGCAATGGCACTGGCATCAATAGCAGCATCAACGACAACAACAAGTTCCACCGCAGCGCACGCATCAGCGGCATCCCCTTCTCCGGCAAGGTCGGCGCACTCGCCAGCAAGGTCCAGCTCGGCGCCAGCGCCATGCAGTCCGAGGACGTCGGCCTGAGCAAGTCGGGCTACGGCTTCACCGGCAATAGCTTCACCGGCAAACGAGAGGGCTGGGCAATCGACGGTGCCGCCAGCGTCGGACCGGTCGCCCTCGAAGCCGAGTACCTCCAGGCCACCTTCAAGCCCACCAGCAAGGTGCCCGCCCAGGAATTCTCCGCAGAGGGATGGAAAATCAACCTCCTCTACATGGCGATTCCCAACACCCTCCAACTCGTCGCCCAGCGCTCGACCTTCGATCCCAACACCGACGTCACCACCAACAACGACGTCGAGATGTGGGTGCTCGGCGCCAACTGGTTCATCAAGGGCGACGACATCAAGGCCTCCCTCAACTACCTGTTCCGCGACAGCGGTTCCTCCGTCAAGGACAGCGGCCGCCTCATCGCCCGCCTCCAGTTGCTGTTCTAATAGCGAAAAGCAGCATCCTTCCTACTTCAGGCACGGGACTACAGGTCCCGTGCTTTTTTTTCGTCTGACCAGGGAAAATGTCCCGGGCGGTCTAGGAAAAAAGCACTCAACGGGACTGTTTAGCGCGTCGATGGGTGCGGGTTACGCAAGGGGCATGTATCCCATGCAGCCTCCCATTATCAAGCCAGCCAGCCCACTCCAAGCCGCGTCCGCACCACCCCTGCCCTCCCGCCATGCCTTCCGCTGGCTTCACCCCCTTGCGCACCCATTCCCCGTCTTCGCTTCTTGAGCGCATCGATTTGGCTGCTGGCAAGTTGACCAACGCGTCACTCTCCCTGGCCAGTGAGCCGGCAGACCTGCTACGCCACTGCACCGAGCTTCTCGCCGAGGCCCTCACCTGTGAGCGCTGTTCGATCTGGAGGCTCAATCACAGCAACACCAAGTTCCATTGCCTGGACAGCTTCGAAACCGCCAGGGGGGCACACTCCGCCGACCTCATCCTGCCGATAGTGGACCACCCGGTGCTCTTTTCCTCACTGCAGGCGCGGACCCTGGAGGTCATCCGTGGGGTGGAACAGGGCGCGCTGGCCCGGGAATTCGAGTCCTACATGGACCTGCACGACATCAGCTCCCTGCTGCTGACACCCCTGAAATGCCCCGACCATGAGACGGGCTTGATCCTGTTCGAGCGAAAGGCCCCCCCCCCACGCGCCTGGCTGAGGGAGGAGCATCATGCCGCAGCCGTCCTGACCACCCTCTGCCAGCGGGTCCTCGCCGACAAGGCGCACAAGGTCACGCGGGAACTGGACACGGAGGCGCGGGAACAACTCAACCAGGTCATCGATTTCCTGCCCGACCCGACCTTCATCATCGACAAGGAAGGCATCGTCCAAGCCTGGAACGAGGCCATGGAAGTGATGACGGGCATTCCCAAGAATCTGATCCTGGGACATGGCGGACAACTTCACTCCATCGGCTTCTACGGCGTGCCCCGCCCCATGCTCATCGACTTGGTCCTCCGGAGTGATGCGGAGGCGGAAAAGAGCTACTCCAGCATCACCAGGCTGGGGGATACGATCACGGGCGAGGCCATGGTCACCGGCCTGAACCATGGCAGGGGGGCCATCCTCATGGGCAGCGCCCGCCCCCTTTATGATGCGGTGGGCAACATCCGCGGCGCGATCGAGACCATTCACGACGTCACCAAGATCAAGGAAACGGAACGCAAGGCCCGCGAATGGCAGCGGCGCTACGAGATGGTGTCCGCCGCCTCCGGGCAGGTGACCTATGAGGTGGACCTCGTCAGCGGTCTCGTCACCTGGAGCAACACCAGCACCTTCGTGCTGGGCGTCCAGCTCGAGACCAGGGCCCACACGATCGACGCCTGGCTCGAGATGGTGCACCCCGAGGACCGCGTGCGCGTTTATCAGGCGCACGACAGGGGTGAATCCGACGAGTCCCCCTTTGCCGTGGAGTACCGCGTGCGCACCGAGACGGGAATCTTCTGGTTTCGCGACCATGCCTTCATCACCAGCAGCCACGAGGGCAGGCGCTGCCGCATGGGCATGCTCGTGGACATCACGGCTGCGCGCCTGGCGGAGGACCGCATCCGCAGCGCAAACGACGAACTGGAGCGCCGGGTGGCCGAGCGCACCTCCGAGCTGGCCATCGCCAACCAGCGTCTTCTCGACGAGATCGCCCAGCGCGCCCGCACCCAGAAGGCACTTGCCTCAAGCGAGGAGAAATACCGCTCCATGGTGGACGCCCTGCCACAGATCGTGTTCGAGCTCGACCTGAGCGGACGCATCCTGCTGCTCAACCGCCAGGGCCTCGAACTCAGCGGACTGACAAAGGAGGAGCTCGCCGAAGGGCCCTCGATCATGGAGTTCATCCATCCCGAGGACGTGGGCCGCCTTCGCGAGAGCTGGTCGCGCATCATCTCGGGGGACACCACCGTCGGCTCCGAATACCGTTTCAAGGGGCGCAATGGCCACTGCTTCCCGGCCACAACCTACTCACAGCTCGTGCGCCGCGACGGCACGCCCTCCTTTGTCACCGGATTCCTCATCGATGAGACAGAGCGGATTCGCGCCCGCGAAGCCCTAGAGAAGGCCCATGCCGAGCTCGAGCTGCGGGTGGAACAACGCACCTCCGAGCTGGCGGCAAGCAACGCCTCCATGAAGGCCCTCCTGGCACGCCAGGAAATCAACATCGGCCTGGCCAGCCGCGTGCTGCAGCTCGTCAACTCGGCTCCCGCCCGCAACACAGCCCTGCCCGCCGGCAACAATCTCTTCGTGGCGGCCCACCTGCTCCCGCGCAACAAGGAGGGCGGCGACCACTTTTTCTCGCGCACCCTCGGCAAGGACCAGAACCGGCGCACCCTGATCAGCCTGAAGGACGAATCCGGGCACGAGGTGGGCTGCATCCTGCGCAGCATCATCACCGATCTTTTCCACAACGCCCTGCTTTCCGATCGCGACGGCGAGGAGCCCCTCACCCGGGTGATGGCCAAGCTCAACCAGGAACTGTGCAGCAGCCGCCTTTTCGCCGATGGCGAATACCTCACCGCGGTCACCCTGGAAATCGAGCATGCTTCCCTGCGCCTGCGTTATTTGCTGGCCGGACACCCCCCCTTTCTCTTCCTGCGCGACAACCAGGTGACGCTCCTCCCCGGCACAGACCGCGTGGGGGCCAACCTCCCTCTCGGCATGATCGAGGGTGCCTGCTTCCAGCAGGGCGAACTGCAGCTGGAGCCGGGCGACCGCATGATCCTCTACACGGACGGCCTCCTGGACCTGCCCCTGGCCAATGGCAAGACAGCCCTCACCGCCGCCCAGCTTGCCGCCATCACGCAGTCCCTCGTCAGCGCCAGCGGCCGGGTTCCCATCACCAGGCTTTGCCGCAGCCTGCTCACCTTCCTGTGCAGCCAGCTCGACAAGCCCGCCGGCGAACGCCCCTCCCTGCCGGACGACCTCTCGGTGGTCGTGCTCGAGGTGGAAGGTCCCGGAAAGCTCACCGAGCACTCCCTGCGCGCAGCCGACGTGCACGACCTCTCCCGCCAGCGCGCCAAACTCAGCAGGCACCTCACCACCGAGCTGCTGCGCGAGGAGCTGCATGTGGAGCCCGGACGGCTGGGCATGGTCCTCGAGGAGGCCATCTACAATGCCTGGAAACACGGGAACCGGCAGTCACCCAACGCCGACATCCGCGTGCGCCACTGCCTCGGGAACGACCTTCATATCGAGATCGAGGATGAGGGGCAGGGCTTCTCCCTTGAGGAGATTCCCGACCCCACTGCCCCCGAAAACCGCAGCAAGCCCTCCGGTCGCGGACTCTTCATCATCCGCCGCTTCGCCGACGAGGCCTCCTGGCTGGACGGTGGGCGCCGCCTCAGCCTGCGCTTCAACACCGGCACCTGGTTCGCCCCCTCCCACACGCAGGGAACCATGCCCACACTCCCCCTTTGGAAATAATCATCAACCCCGCCAAACTCCATGAACATACAGACCACCAGAAACAACCAGCAGGCCCTCGTGACAATCAAGGGCGACATCGACGAATCGGGGGCGGAGGAGATCAAGCGCGTGTTCCGTGAGATCGGCGCCTCCGCCGCCCAGGAGGTCACGCTCGACTTCGCGGGCGTCAGCCACATCGGCAGCTCCGGCATAGGCAAGCTCCTGGTCTTCTACAAGGACCTCGCCATCCGCGGCGGCCGCCTCTCCCTCATCCACGTCCCGCCCTCCATCGCGCTGCTCATGCGCGAGATGAAGTTGGACACGCTCTTTGGCATCTCGGAAACCAAGTGATCCCGCCATGAACCTGCTCAACAGACTCTCCCTGCGTGCGCGCACGCTTTCGGCCGGCATAGCACTGACCGCCCTCCCGCTGCTGCTCGTGCTGGTCCTCATCATGCAGCAGAACAGGCGCATGACCGAGGTCGCCATCGAGGAAAGCCGGAAGCTCGCCAGTTCCGACCTGCAGCACATCACCGAGGGCGCCCTGGCCATGTGCGCCGCCCAGCAGGAGCTCATGGACCAGATGCTGGTGGCCTACATCAATTCCGCCGCCGCCATGCTCGCGCACGAGGGGAAGCCGGCCCTCTCGGACAAGGAGAGCTCCGAGTGGGAGGCGGTGAACCAGTTCAGCAGGCAGTCCACGAAGCTCTCCCTTCCGCGCCTGCAGATCGGCGCAAGGCTCGTGACGGCCAATTCCAAGCCCGAGGAGCCCACCGCCCTCATCGACGACATCGTGGGACGCCTCGGGGGCACCTGCACCCTCTTCCAGCGCATGAACGAGCAGGGCGACATGCTGCGCGTCGCCACCAATGTCGTGCAGGACGGGCGCCGCGCCAT